>JBJXHA010000454.1:0-38126 GCA_046160275.1 Bacteroidia bacterium
CTAACCTTAAAATACCTTTGCGAATAATCAAATTTTTCTTCAAAGATTTGCCCTTGATTTGCCAAAAAGTCTTTAGATTCCATAATACCAGTTATTTAAGCGGTTAAACGCGCTACTATTTTTACAATGTGATCTAATAAAAATACTATTCACTTGTCAATGTAACCCTAAAACCCTCCACAAACAACCGAGTATGTCCCCTCTACCACTTTTTCCATTTTCTCGTAATTTAAAGTGTTCGGTGTGTCTTTTGCAGTGTGGTAATTGGGGTTGCGGAAAAAAGAGGTGTCGGTTATCATGATGGCGGGGTAGTTCATTGCCCAATAATTGCGGTGGTCGGAGAAGTCTAAACCGCCAAAGCGTTGGGGTGCTACGAAAAGTTCTATGGGAAGGTCGGTGTTTTTGGCAAAGGCTTTTTTGAATTTTTTGGCGAAGGACAAAGAGGCAAAATTACTGGCTACGGTAATGAAATTACCTGTTGTGGGATAAAACCATTTCAAAAAAGAAAGGGGAAAACCTTGAGAATTAGGTAAATCTGAATAATAGCCAATCATTTCGAAATTTATCATTCCGATGATATTTTTATTTTCAATCTTGCAACTTTTTGCGTGAATAAAACTACCCATTTGTTCTGTTGCAAAAAAAGGAGGTTCTTCTAAGGTAAAGGCAACGAAATGCACTTGAAAAGGCAGTTTCGGCTGCCTTTCTTGTATTAATTTTGCCAAACCCATCAAGCCCGCAACTGCGCTCGCATTATCATCTGCTCCTTGAAAATTACCAAATACATCGTAATGTGCACCTGCAACCAAAATAGGCAATGATGTTTCATTTTTAGCATTATATTTGGCAATCACATTTTGATAAGGAACGGTTAAGTCTGCGCGTAATGCCACCTCAAATACTTGTCTTTCAATGTTTTGAAAGCCCATTTCCTCCCATTCATTTGCCAAAAAATCCGCAATGAAATTCAAGCTTTTTGGGTTTTTAAAATTGCGAGGCGGCTGTATTTCGCACAGCGTTTTGACGATTTTTTGTAAATAATTTTGCATCATATTAGTTAGGGAAAAAATCAAACATACATTTTTTTACCACAAAGTTTCACAAAGTATTTTTCACGAAGATACACAAAGTTAGCGTTTAAGGGTTTTTTCTTTGTGCAACTTTGTGCTTAACCTTCCGTTACTTTGTGGTTTTTTCTCCATAGACTCGCTTATTTCCCCTCATTCCTAATCAATCTTAAAATACTCATACGCCCCAATGTCATAAGGCACAGTACGTGCGCTATCGGCTCTGCCGCGAATGTCAAAAGTGTAGGGGAGGGGATTGCTTGTACCTTTGTCGCGTAACGGGCTATTTTCTTTGGGGCGATAGTCTTTTTTGGAAGTATTGTTAAATTGTGGGTTTTCATTGATGAGAACATTCGTGAAATACTTCGCAATGTAATCATTATGATTTTCAGTATCAATTTTAACCAAACAATTTTCCAAATTAATTTCATTTCCCTGCGCCAAAATATCAATTGAACATTCATGCTCATCATTGCCCCAAATCGCACAATTTACGAGCTTCGTTTTTGTGAAAAAAGGTCCTGCTAATAAATTTCCAAAACCATCAGAATCATAATTATTTACCCAAAAAGTAGGTTCTTTCGCAGTAATTGCATTCGAAAAGGTGCAATTATAAAACTCGCACCAGCCACCATTGTCCAACACAACAGGATACAAGGAGCAATCATTTATCAATGAATTTTCCATGACAACGGCAGGTACGCTCGCAACCGCGCCATTTCTACCTAAATAGCCCAGTCCATAAGCCGACATATTGCGAATTTTGGAATATTTTACCGTTAATTTGGGCGAAGTTGCCGCAGGGCTCATCGAATCCACGAGTAAACCAAACTCCGCATTCTTTAATACAAGGTGTTCTATGCTGTTTTTATCACTGGATTGCGAAAAATATACGCCCCTCCATTGACCCGAATTTTCCGAATAATTGAGATAAGGAAGTGTATCTGTGTGCAAGCGAGAGCCTTCCATCGTTACTTTTTGTGCAGGATTTCCCACAATTTCAAGCGTTCCATCAACAATTAGCATGGAAATAAAGGCAAATCCCTCAGCTCCTGTTGCTTCGTTTTTATAATAATCTTTGCGTGAGGTGAAAAATAATTTTGTCCCTGCCTCAATGCGTAATTTCCTGCCTTTTGGGACAAAAAGTGGCCCATCAATCACAATTGGTTTGTTATTTGTAAAGGTCGTATCTAATACATTATGACAGACGTATGGGTAAAAAACGCTGTCGTTGCGATAAATTACTTGGAAAAAATAAGCATCTAACACCTTGGCTTGTAAATAAACCGTTTGAATGTCATCGCCCGTTTGGAATTTTAATTTCTCGATAACTAATTGGTCTTTTTGTTGCGATTTGAGCGTAACAAAAATATGAATACTGTCTTTTGCAGGTAAAATAATTTCCCCTACATCATCTTTTACGATGCCATCTACAATCAAATTAAACTCAGTAGCCGCACCAGATTCTAACCATATTCGCTTGATTTTGATGTTGTTATTGGTTTTATTGCGAATCATGAGCCGTTCAGTTGGCGCACGCAAAGTAGTAAAAACTGTATCAAATTTCAATGTGTCTTCTGAAAAGGAAAGAGGTCCCTTTTCTACCGTAATAACAGGTTTATCACAACTGCTGTTGATGCTAAGAAAGAAACAAGCTAATAAGAAAAATAAGAAAGTGTATAATTTCATAAAGATAATTTTTGAATTTTTAGGAAAGAAATTTAAGAAACCAACAATCTTGTTTCTAAAACCTCTCTGAATTTCAGCAAAAAATGAAGAAAAACAAAGTTGTTCGCAAAGGTAGTTACTTCTCCAAAATAAAAAAAGGGAAAAAAAATGCCGTTTTATTTGCTTCTAAAAAAAGATTTTCCTTATTTTGAAGGAATGAACGCGCTCAAGTCGGGCGTAAACCTTCACATTTTAACGAGTAATTTTATGAACGTACATTTTTTCTCTCAAACGAAGGCAATGTTGTTTGCTTTTGTGTTACTAGCCCTTGCTTTTAGCGGTTGCAAAAAATATCATCCTGAAAAACACGCAGAACAGGAAGCAGCCTACGCTAAATTGATGGATGCCTATAAACTGAATCTTTCTGTGCAAGATTTGGCAGATGCTGATTACGAAAAATGGGCAAGCGAAAATGCACAAAATGCAAGCGCAAAAGCCCTTAGAGAAGAGGTAATTAGAACGATGAGCGAACACAAGAAGAAAAAAACAGAGGCAAAAGCGACAGTTGAAAACCATGCGAAAATGTTAACAGCACATAAAGAGGGCAAAACCCCCGATGCTGAGGTGGATAAGCAATTTGAAACGATGATGGCTGAAATGACAGCAATGGAAGGGACTTTCAAGGCAATGGGCGAGGAAAATATTAGGCTGGGCGAAAAAAGGAAAAATGTAAAACCTGCTGTTCCTGCAAAACCTAACGCAAAAGTAACGAAAAAACGCTAAGACTGCGTATTATTAAGCTAAGGCTCGACAAAAATATTTGGCTATTAAAAAAGTCAAATATTTTTGTCATTTTATCACCTACTCGTTTGACATAATTTTTCTGAGGGTAAGCAAAGATAAGGTGTTTTTAATTCATTGATAATTAGGGATTTATAAACAATTTTAGTACTAAACGCGCAAGATTTAATAAGTTGACTATCAATTTATTGTTTTTTTTTGCCCTTACCTTAAATTTTTCTAAAGAAGTTTGCTTTTCGTTCTTATTTCTCCTTATATTTGCCCGTGAAAACGCTCACAGTGTAGGATATGTTTTAAAATAAAAATAGTTTGTTTAAGTCATAGATTTTTTAATTAGCCATTTTGAAACCAATCCCTCTTTGAAACATTTAAAGTATGAGTGAGTAAAAGGCAAGAAGATAGTTTTGAATTAAGTATTTGGTTATTAATACATTAATTTAATGATTAACTTCGTTGAGGGTTTGTGCCGTTCACTATCCAGTCTTAACTATTCACTACTTAACTCATTTATAACTAGCGTTTTATTATCCCCCTTTCAGTAACTATTACTAACATTTAATACGAAAATGCGTACACAGCTACTCTCTTTCTTTCTCATTATAGGTGCAAGTTTCCTCACTAATGCTCTACTTGCAGAACCATTGACTTTAATTGAAAACAAAGGGCAATGGGAAAGTCCCACTTTATTTGCTACTGCTTTTGGCAGTACAGATGTATATTTTCAAAAAGACAGAATAGGCTATATGACCTACGAAAGTGCTTTGTTTGCGCACGATGAACACGTAGACCACCATACAAATGCCACTTTTAATGGGCATTGTTACCAAATGCGATTTTTAAATTCCCTTTCGCAAACCGCTTGTAAAGGAAAATATTTACAAGAAGGCTATCACAATTTCTTCTTAGGAAATGACTCAAGCAAATGGGCGCATCATGTATTGAGTTATGAGCAGCTTTACTATGAAAATGTTTACAAAGGCATTGACCTTCACTATTATGAAAAAGAAGGGCAGTTAAAATATGACTGGATTGTGGCGGCGCATCAAAATCCCCAACAAATACAAGTGGCTTACGAAGGGCTAAATGGTATCGAACTTTCCAATGGAAATTTGATATTACAAACTTCTATCGGAAATATGCAAGAGCTTGCGCCTATCGCATATCAACAAATAAATGGGCAAAAAGTGCCAGTTCCTTGTCAATTCAAATTAAATGGAAATGTGCTTTCTTATGAATTTATGCAAGGATATAATGCAGATTATGACTTAATTATTGACCCTACCCTTATTTTCTGCACAACCGCAGGAGGTACTTCTAACAATTATGGATTTACTGCCACTTATGACGTTCTCGAAAATGCGTATGGAGGCGCAGAAGCGCGTTCTCTCACGGGATTTAATCCAACATTAGGAGCTTTTCAAATCACGCAAGGCGGTTCTACCGACATGGGAATTATCAAATTTAACCCAACAGGAACGAGTCGCATTTATGCTACTTATATTGGGGGGAATAATATAGACCACCCCTTGAGTTTGGTAACTAGCTCAACAGGAGAGGTATATATTTATGGACATACGCTCTCCCCCAATTTTCCCGCAGTGGGTGGCTACGATGTTACGCATAATGGCGGCTATGATATTGTGGTGATTCGGTTGTCTGCTGATGCCTCTACGATTCGCTCTACCTTTTTGGGCGGTTCGGGCAATGATGGCTATAATCAAATTTCTTTGCTTTCGCATGATGATGAAAAAGGGGAAGTTTTTTTAGATGATTTGGGCAATTGTTATGTTGCGAGTTCCACTTCATCTAGCAATTTCCCTACAAACCGAGCTGCTTATACGGGTGGGCAAGATGGAATTGTGGCAAAATTTCCGTCAGGCTTGAATACGTTAACTTGGGCTACTTGTTTGGGAGGAACAGCTAATGATAATTTGTTAAATGTGAAAGTTACCACTACGGGGGAAGTTTATGCAGTAGGCTCTACGCAAAGTAACAATTTCCCAATCGTAAATGGTACAGTATCAGGTGTTTTGTCCACCACACAAATTGGAGGAGCTTATGATGGTGTCGTGGTGAGGTTATCTAGCACAGGAAATTTAAATCGTTCTGCTTATTTTGGCACAACAGGCTCAGATTATGGTTACTTCATGGATTTAGAAGGAAGCACTGGCGTTTACATCATGGGAATTACCTCTTCTACAACCACTTTTCCCATAACAGGCAGCCCCACACCTTATAGCGGAACAGGTAGAAATATCGTTTGTAAATTCAATATGGACTTGTCTAGTACTTTGATTTCTACCCGATTTGGAGGGTCTGTGAATCTTACTGCTTTTATGGTGGATATTTGTGGAGGCGTTTATGCTTGTGGCGCGGGTTCGGGTTTTCCTGTAGCGGGTGTTTCTATGGGAGGAAGTGGGTTTAATTTGGTTGTGTTTACCTCAAACCTACAAACGCTTACTTATGGTAGTACTTTTGGTTGTGGTAGTCATGTAGATGGTGGTACCAGCCGTTTTGATAAAAATGGAGTAATTTATGAAGCAATTTGTTCAAACAGTTGCACGACTACTACCCCTGGTGCGTATAGCAATTCCACGTCTGGGGGCTATAATCTTGTCGTATATAAAGCCTCACTCAATCTAATAGGAATGACAGTAGATTATACCCTCAGCCCAAATGGGGGGGTGGGTTGCGCACCCTTTACCGTTAATTTCCAAGATGCAACCAACCCTATTTTCTCGCCCACTTACAATTGGAATTTTGGCGATGGAAGTCTAAATTCAACACTCGCGAATCCTACCCACATTTATACCGTTCCTGGTGTGTATAATGTAAAACTTGTGGTATATGACCCCTTAACTTGTGATATAATTGATAGTGCATTTAGAGCTGTTACCGTTCATCCGCCTTTAACTATAGATGCAGGCCCTTCACGCTTTCTTTGCCCTGGTGAAGCATCTGCCTTAATAGCAACTGCCAGTAATAATAGTATTGCGCTTAGTTATAGTTGGTCACCAGCTACGGGTTTATCCTCGACTGTAGGTCAATCTGTTGTAGCTTCTCCCTCTGCTAATACAGTATATACCTTATCCGTAACTACTAATGTAGGTTGTAATGCCACAGACACAGTAGGGCTGCGAATGAGTACCCTTCAAGCCACCCCTACAACAGCAACCCCGCTTTGTAATTCTTCTGTTCAGCTTAATACTACTACCAACCTTGCCACTAATTCTAACCCTTTTGTGCCTTGTGGATTGAGTAATACACTTTGCACTGGCGCAATTAATGTAACGAACCTAGGGACAGGGACGCTAACCTTAAGCTATCCTTATACTGGTTTTTGGCACGATGGAAGAACACAAATGCTTTTTCTTGCCTCTGAAATGAATGCCGCAGGGATTACAGGGAGTAAAAACTTGAACTCTATTAGTTTTCAGCTAAGTTCAAAAGCAAGTACCATTCCTTATTCCAATTTTACCATTAAGATAGGGTGTTCAGCACTTACAAACCTTAGTGCAACCACTTGGGAAACAGGATTACAAACGGTTTATACAGGCTCTGTTACGCCTGTTATGGGTTGGAATACCTATAATTTCACACAAGGATACATTTGGGATGGTGTCAGTAACCTAATTATCGAAATTTGTTTCGATAATACTTCCTACACAAGTTATGACTACGTTTATGCGACTGCTACCACATTTAATAGTACACATTATCGTTATTTGGATAACAGTACAGGTTGTTCTATGACAGATGGCACTGTAATAAGCACCCGCCCTAACCTCCGATTTGGATATTGCAATGCTGCCACAGCAAGCCCTGCACTTTCTTATAGTTGGTCGCCTGCTACGGGCTTATCCGCTACCAATATCCCTAACCCAATGGCTTCGCCCACAAGTACCACCAATTATACTTTGTATGTTTCGAATGGAATATGTACAATCAATGCGCCACTTACGGTAATCTATAATTGTCCTTTGGCTGTGCATCTTTGGAGCGCAAATGTCAATTATAAGGAGAGTTATTACACAGATTTGTCTTTTAGTGCATCAGAAGGGGAAGCGGGCGAAATGTTTTTTATTTATCGCAAATATGAAGATGAAACGAGTTTTCACTTGTTAGATAGTTTGCCTTTTAAAAAGGTGGACGAGGCACACTTTTATCAAGATTCGAAGTTGCAGAAAATAGAGGAAAAGCATAAAATTCGCTACCAAATTGGTTTACGAAAACTTGATGGGCAAATTGTTTTGTCTGACCCTATAGAAGTATGGGTGCATTTCCCTGAAAAAATGGAATATGAAACCTATCCTAATCCTTTTCAAGAAAATATCACGATACGCTGTTTGAATGGCTTTCCAAATTGGGAAAAAGGACAAATTCGCATATTTGACGCGCTAGGAAAAGAATTACCACTACAAATTCTTTCGCAAATAGACAGAGAATGTGTGGTTACCGTGCCTAATCTTGCCAAAGGAAATTACTTTTTACGAATTAGCAACGAAAAAGGAACTTCCCAAATGCATAGTATCGTAAAGGAATAAGGAATACGAAAGAAATTGAGAGGTCAAAAGTTCCGAACTTTTCGAAGAGTTCGGAACTTTTTTGCGATTTCTACCCCTAATGACAAAAAATAAATTCTATTACTTTTATGAAGAAATGGATTGATAATCAGTGCTTTATCTTCTTTGTGTAAATTTTCTTCAAAAAAAGTGACTTTTTTTCCATTTTTCACGCAACCTTTTTTGGCAGGCTTCCGTTTAAAGATTCGGAAAGGCAATACTTTTATCCGCCTTTTTATGAACATTTCTATTCTCTCAACAAAAAAATGCTACATCTAAGTTACATATTCATTAATTGCAAACCTAATCAAGCGCAAACTAGCGTCATGATAGCGTTATGTAATGACAAATGTAACACACCGCATACTGCCTCATAGCAATTTTGTTTATCGGGCAGTTTTTAAGAAACCCAACTGCTCGAATTTCTCCTTTATTTATTCAAAAAAATCAAAGCGAAAATCTTGTAGTTGTACGAAAGTTTCAACCTCGAAGAATTACTGTGCATTGCAGAAATTTTTATTCGAAAGCTGAAACATTTGCGAACAAAGCACGGCTGTATAGTTATGATACACACTTGTTCATTTCTATTTGTAAGTGCGAAACCTTTAGCTGAAATTTCGGGTACAAATTATTATTATCATTTCACGTTTTAATGATTCAAAACAATGAAAACAAAAGTAATACTTATGACGGCATTGTTGCAGGCGGCAAGTTTTAGCTTTGCAAACAATGAAACAGGGGCAGAAGTTGCCGCTCCCGCTCATGTATCCGAGCAAGCACAAAGCATGGTTGTTGATAGGTTGGTAAAAGAGATTTCAGCATTACCCAAGACTTTAGAGCTGAAAACAAAAGACGTAGAGTTAGCAAAACGCGCAGACTGGGGCGATGAAGACGATGACGAATTTCAGTACTCCCGCCGTTTGCGCCGCTTTCATAATACAAACACCGCAAATGCAAACCAAAGAAATGGCGGTGGAAATCAAAGATTTGGTTGGGGATATTTTGATCCGTTCTATACAAATGATGTTTATTATACGATTAATACACCTGTTTGGAACAATTATTTTTATCAACAACCTGTAGTTGCCGTTACAAGACCTTCTTTCTTCTGGTCGCTCTTTGGCTTAAATGTGATGACAACGAGTTTCTATTACGCCCCCACTTATTATAATCCTATGCCTTATTATGGCGGCGGTTGGGGAGGTTGGAATCACGGCTGGAATTGTGGATGGAACCAAGGGTATAATCAAGGATTTAATAACGGTTATTACAATGGTTACAATCAAGGCTATTGGGACGGATACAATCAAGGTTTTGGGAACGGAATGTATGGCGGTTATTATGGAAATGGCGGCGGTGGATACGGTTACGGAAATGGCTATGGTGGAGATGCTTGGTGGTGGAAAGAACAAAATAATTCGAATAATAATAGCCAAAATGGAAACCTTGCTAATGGAAATAACGTACAAAACCCTATAAGACCTGATAAGAATCCTACATTGATTCAAAATACTAATAATGGAAGTAATGGTGGATTTCAAACAACTTCTCAAACACAACCTGTGAGGGATTTAGGAGGCGTAAAACCTTCAACAAACCCTAGCATTTCGAGCAGTTCAAATAATGGAGGCGTACAACCCGTAAAAGAAGTAGGAGGAGTAAAACCTGTGGGCGAAATTAAATCAAACCCTACTGTAAGTTCGACTCAACCTATTAAAGATGTGAAAAATGTCAATACGTCCACTCCTTCAAAACCAAAATGGAACACAGACACGTATCAAGACAACAGTGTAAAAGGACAAAGTGTTACGCCAAAATCAAACCCTGTCGTTTCGCAAAATCCAACATTTACAACACCTAAGTCAAATCCTACGGTTTCACAGAATCAAACGTTTACAACGCCAAGACCGACAACAGAGCCTGTAAAACCACAAACTTATGGCAATCAGTCCAACGCGAATCCGGTAAAAGGTGCTGCAACCACTTGGAACACAGAGCCTAGACCGAATTATACGAACTCGAATAGTTTCCCAACTCCTAAACCTGCGGAAACACCTCGTAGTCAAGGTAATACCAACTATTCTTCTCAAAATCCGAATAGTTATCAAACACCAAGACCAACGGAAACGCCTCGCAGTCAGGGAAATACGAACTATTCCACACCGAGAAACGGGAACAATTCTGCACCTGCTAAACCAGAGAAAGGAGGTTATAATCCTGCTTTTTCTCAACCTCAAAATGCACAACCAACAAGACCAAAGTATGAAAACGCTCCAATTCAAAATGGTAATTTTGGCAAACAGCCAAACGCAGGAAATAACTCCAGCTCGCCAAGCCAATGGAATAACTCAACGCCAAGGCCAACGCAGAACGGACAATACACCCCGCCCAAACAAAGCCAATCCGGTGGTAACTCCAACCCCAGAACGATAAATCAGGCGGCTCCTGCTCCTAAGGTTGAGCCTCGCTCAACTCCATCAACTCCTTCAAAATCAGGAGGTTTCGATAAAGCTCCAAAACCCACAATGAAACGTGGTGGACTTTCTTACGAAACAGCTTATGAAGTAGTTCCTTAAGAATTTGTTTGCCTATCTATTATATACGACCGTCTTTTCTGGAAAGGAAAGGCGGTTTTTTGTGCGCCTATCTTTCTGGGCTGCAATCAAAATTTTAAATTTTTGCAAAAAAATACACGATTTTAATGTAAATTTGCGACTCTTATTTAAACTTGTGGTAAATTGCTTTTTGTTAATTTACTGCTTAACATAATGAATATGAAATCATTTATAGAAACGTTTACGCAACAATTGGTTGAATCTCAGGGGATTGCGGATAAAGCAGTTGTAACTCCGAAACAAACGGATATTCGCAACATTGTATTGACAGGGCTAGGTGGCTCGGCTTTTGGCGGTGAAATTACAAAAGGTTATTTGGCTACTCGCGCAAAAGTTCCTTTTTTGATTTGTCGTGAATATGAAGTGCCTGCTTTTGTGAATGAGCATACATTGTTATTGGCTTGTTCCTATTCTGGAAATACAGAAGAAACGCTTTCTGCATTTGTTCAAGCTGAGGCACAAGGTGCTGAAATTGTGTGCATTACCTCTGGCGGAACGTTGAAAAAATGGGCAGAAGAAAAAGGGAAAAACCTTATCGTGATTCCTTCAGGTTATCCTCCGCGTGCAGCAGCAGGTTTTGCAGTGATTCAGCAGTTGGAAGTATTGAAAGCATATAATATTATCGGTGATTATCGCGCGGATATGGCGGAAGCAACTGAAATCGTGCGCACTTTTGCTGACTATGATTTGGTAAAAGAGGTAGCTAAAGAGATGAAAGGAAAGTTTTTGTTTGCCTATGCTTCGATTCAAATGGAATCTATTGCGATTCGTTGGAGACAACAAATTGAGGAAAATTCTAAACAATTAATGTCGCATCACATTGTTCCTGAAATGAATCACAACGAATTAGTAGGCTGGAAACAACCTGCTGAATTGATGAAATATACGCATACAACCTTTATTCAAAGTGATTTTGACCATGCGCGCGTACGCCTTCGTATGGATTTGAATAAGCAAATTATTGGAGAACATTGTCCATGTATTCGCACGGTTAATGCAAAGGGAACAGGTTACATGGCGCAGGCTTTTTACTTGTTGCATCTTGGCGATTGGATTTCTTATTATTTAGCAGAAGAAAATCAAGAGGATCCAAGCCCTGTAAAAGTGATTGATTTCTTGAAAAATGAACTAGCAAAAGTGTAATTTTTTAGCCCTAATGAGGTGTTTTTTACATCTTATTAGGGCTAAATATATAGATAATAAGCAAACATGAAAGCAGCTATTTTAACTGCAAAACAAACTCCTTTTGAGTTACTAGAATGGGGCTTGCCTCCTTTGCAAGCAGAGGAAGTTCGGGTACAAGTCAAGGCAGCAGCTTTGAATCGCCGCGATTATTGGATTCAACAAGGGCAATATGCGGGTTTGAAATATCCAATCATTGTAGGCTCTGATGGCGCAGGTATTGTAACCGAAGTAGGGGAGAAGGTGGATAAAAACTGGATTGGGAAGGAAGTTATTTTGAATCCCTCGCATGATTGGGGCGAAAATGAGGCAGTGCAAGGAAAAGCCTATCGCATTTTAGGCTTGCCTGAACATGGTACATTAGCGGAATATGTGCAAATCACTGCGAAATATTTGTACCCTAAACCTGCACATTTAAGTTTTGAAGAAACTGCGGCTTTGCCTTTGGCAGCTTTGACTGCTTTTAGAGCTTTATTTTCGCGTGCGCATTGTCAAGCAGGAGATAAAGTATTAATTACAGGAGTTGGCGGAGGCGTAGCGGCTTTTGCCTTACAATTTGCTTTGGCTGCTGGCGCAGAAGTTTATGTAACTTCTAGTTCTCCTGAAAAAATCGAAAAAGCTAAAGAACTCGGTGCTATTGATGGAATTAATTATAAAACAGAAGGCTGGGCAAAAAATTTGAAAGCACTTGCAGGTGAATTTGACGTAATTGTGGACAGTGCTGGCGGCGATGGATTTCCTTTTTTGATTGATTTGGCGAAAGCAGGTGGTAGAATTGTTTTTTATGGTGGCACAAATGGTTTGATTCCCAATCTGAGTCCCCAAAAAATCTTTTGGAAACAACTTTCTATTCTTGGCTCAACAATGGGCAGCGACAAAGATTTTGCCGAAATGCTGGCTTTTGTGAATCAACATCAAATTCGTCCTATCATAGACAGCGTTTTTCCTTTAGAACAAATAAACGAAGCCATGCAAAAAATGGCAAGCTCTTCGCAATTAGGAAAAATTGTGGTAATTAATGAGCCTTTGACAAGTAGCAAGTAATTGAAAATGAATAGTTAGCATCATTTTCATTCCTAGAAGTTTGTTTTCCCACCAAAATCGGCAGTTTATTGGTGAGGATACCAACTATGGCGAGTGTGTATTAGGTTATTGCCTAACTCAAACAACTTCTTAATTCTTGGCTTGAAACTTGAGCTCGCCTCTTGTTATTATACTGCATACTCCTTTCTTTCCGCATTTTACAATCAATAGTTTATGCAAAAAAATCGTGCTTTTCGCTTGCCATTTCTGTTTGATGAGGAAAAATTGTTAGCGGATTTGGCTACTTGCTTACAAACTACGTGGGTTTCGCATTTTAATACAAAAGATTATGCAGGAGAATGGACTTCTATTTCCTTGCAATCTAAGTCGGGCAAATCAAAGGATATTTATGCTTTTTCGGGAACAGATAATGCCTATCAGCCTACGGAATTATTGATTCAATGTGCTTATTTTCAGGAGATTATTGCATCGTTTCAAGCTCCGTTGGAATCTATTCGTTTACTTAATTTACTTCCTAATAGCGAAATAAAAACGCACCGCGACCCTGGTTGTTGTTACGAAGATGGCGTTTTTCGGTTGCATATTCCGATTACTACTGACGAAAAAGTCGATTTTGTGATAGATGGCGAAAGGCTTGAAATGCAAGTGGCTACTTGTTGGTATGGCAATTTTAACCTTCCGCATAGCGTTCTGCATCGTGGCGAAAAACCGCGCATTCACCTTATCATTGACGGCATTAGAAATGAATGGTCAGATGAATTGTTTAAACAAATAGGCTACGATTTTGAATTGGAAAAACAAGCCAAACAATATTCGCCAGAAACCAAAAAACAAATGCTCGAAATGCTCAAGCAAATGAATACAGTAACTGCAAGAAAACTAATAGAACAGTTGGAAGCAGAGTAGAACTGTGCAAATAAAAGTGTTCATTCAGTTATCAATTATAATATATTTATGATCAAACAATTTATTCTTTTTGTATCGTTTTTAGGTTCAATGGTATATGCGCAAAATAATTATTTTCGCGCGGCATTTTGTTATAGCTTACCTACGAGCGTGGAACGTTTTGACCGCAATGATAAGGTCGCATTAGATAGCACAGGCAGCCAAAGTAAAGAAACGTTGATTGTGGGCACTGGCGGTAGAGGAACACAATACAATTTGGTGTATGGCAGAAAATTAACAGGGCATTTGGCGGTAGAATTGGGCGTTCAATATTTTCGAGGGGGAACTACGCAAGCCGATTTTTATACGAAAATTCCTGTCGTTGGGAACATTTATACGACTTATGCAAGGCAAGGTTGGCAACTGCGTGTGATGCCTTCTTTGGTTGTTTCGGGCAGTTGTGATGCAAAAGTTTCGCCGTATGCACGTATGGGCTTGCTTGTTCCTGTGGCGGGTAAAACAATTACGAATGTAACCATTAAAAACCCGCAACCTAATAATGTTTACACCGTAGAAACGCGAAAACTAGAAACAGAAGGCGCGTTTTCATTAGGCTATGCGGCTGCAATAGGTGCAAATTTTAACGTTAATCCAAACCTTGCCGTTTTTGGAGAATTTTCGTTACAATCTTTATCTGCAAAAGCGAACAAAACTACTATGGTAGAAAATATACTAGATGGAAAAGATATTCTAACGACCCAAAAGGTTTATCAAAAAGAAACGCTTTATGTAGATGAACTCAATCCAACAAGCAATAATCAATCGGTAAATCCTTTGGGCTATAATGAGGAAAAGCCTTATGAGGATTTACGCAAGTATTCGCAATATGGAAATGTAGGAATTAACATTGGTTTGAAATATGCATTTTAACTATCATTCAATCTTATGAAAAAAACGGCATTTTTATTCTTATTACTAGGACTAACTGTGAGTTTACAAGCACAGCAAGTGGTAAATCGCCAAGCTCAACACATTCTACGCGAAAAAATTCGCTATGAAATCAAGGGTTTTACACCTGAAAAGGAGCATAAAATAAAGGAAAATCAAGCCTCCGCAGCAAAAACGAGTAGCTTTGCTAACCTCAATGTTTCTGATGATGCTGATTTACAAGAGTCTGAAATTCATGCAGTTATCAATCCTTTGGATTCTACTAACATGGTTTGCTCTGCCAATTTTAGTAGCAGTAGTGGCGGTGGTGCTGGCACACCTATTAATTATATTTATTACACACGCGATTTTGGACAAACTTGGGAAAAATCACTCTTTCAAGCCGTTCCTTTGCAAAGCACAAACCTCGTGTTAGGAGGCGGAGACCCTTTGTTTGCGGCAGATGCGCAAACAGGGAGGTTATATTTTAGCTGGATTAACCTTCATGCAAAACCTTCTTTTGATAGTTTGTTTTGGGATTTGTCTTGGGCATATTCTGATGACGGCGGCGAAACATGGTTGCGTAGTTCATATCCTTACATTGGGCAAGGAAAAGGGGATATTCTTGCCCTTTTTTCAGGAAATTTTGTGGGAGGTATTCGGGATAAGCAATGGATGATGGTGGATAATAGTGCGCAATCTTCGCATAAAGGCAATTTATATTGCGCATTTTTGGAAGCAGAAGGGACAAATGTGGCGATTGGGGTGAGAAGAAAGGTTTTGGCTAATGCAAATTTTGACCAAACAACAGCCATCGTTTCTACTCCCGATTTTCAAATGGTGCAATTTTCGGGTATTGAAACAGACAATGCGGGAAATGTTCATGTGATGTTTTTTGGCTCAAAAGACACGCTAACAGGATACAGTATGTATCATTCTGTTTCTACTGATGCAGGTTTGACTTTTTCCGCACCTAATAAAATTTCTGACGTTCAAGTTCCTTCTTTTTCGCCAGGGCAAGCAGGTGGCACGATTCAAGGAGTAGCTTCTGACCGAATGTATCCTTGTCCTTCGATTGAGTATAACACGAAGACGGGCGTTTTGATGACAGTTTGGACTGCAAATGGCGTTTCAAGCCAAGTTTCTTCTGCCGTTGATGTCTATTTTTCTCGCTCAACCGATGGTGGAACAACTTGGAGTACACCGATTGTGGTAAATTCTAATCCTAGTACAGACGCAACTGACCAATTTTATCCTTCGATTGAAATTTCTTCTTCAGGCAGAACGGCAATTGCTTGGTATGATGGTCGTTTGGATTCAGGGGCAACGCAAACGCATTATTACATCGCATTTACAAATGATGATGGCTTGACTTTTTATGGAGAACAGGCAATTACTGATGCAAGCACTGATTTTAATACCGTAGGCGCGCAAAATGCGGATTTTGGCATTGGAGAATATTGCGAAATTGTGATGACTCCTAACCAAGCCATTCCTTTTTGGACAGATGGTCGTGCTAATGATGGGGAATTGGATATTTATGCTGCTATCGTGCCGACTGACCCTGCAGTGGTTGCGATTCAGCCGATTATTGCGATTACTTCGGGTATTTCTTTGGGTTTGCCTTCTCCTAATCCTGTAAGCGAGCGTTTTCAAATCAAAGTGAATAACATTACGCAAACTTATTCAGGCACGCTTTCTATTTTCGATACAAAAGGAAACAAAATCAAAGAGGTGTATGCAGGAAACATCGAAAAAGGCGAAAAAACGTTTGACGTTTCTGTAAGTGGTTTAGCACAAGGGCAATATTTTATTGTGTTAACTGCCAAAGGCGGGATTTCTACACAGGCTTTTGTGGTAAAGCGATAAAAATAAGGCTTAATCTAAAAAGTTCGGAACGCTTTAATGCATTCCGAACTTTTTATTTATCCTATCTAAGGTAGAAACTTATACTTTATGCGAGGTAAATTTTCTCATTTTTTAGCGTGGGACTTAAGTCCTACGCTAAAAAATGAGAAAATTGGCGAAAGGTTTAGGGTAATTTATCCCGTTTACAGTACAATTACACTTCCTTTCTCAACCTTGCCACAGGAATATTGAGTTGTTCGCGGTATTTGGCTACGGTTCTACGTGCGATGTTATAGCCTTTTTCGTTGAGCATTTCGGTAATGGCATCATCAGAAAGGGGGTCTTGTTTGTCCTCATTTAAGATAATGTCCTCTAAGGTTGCTTTTACTTCGCGGTTTGAAACGGTGAGCCCTTCATTCGTTTCAATTCCTTCGGTAAAGAAATATTTGAGGGGATAAATGCCAAAATCTGTTTGCACATATTTACTATTTGCCACGCGGCTTACTGTAGAAATGTCCATGTTAATTTCATCGGCAATGTCTTTCAAAATCATGGGGCGCAATTTTCGCTCTTCGCCATCAGAAAGGAAGAACTCCTTTTGCTTTGCCGCGATAGATTGCATTGTATATAATAAAGTGTATTGGCGTTGTTTAATAGCATCAATGAACCACTGCGCAGAGTCTATTTTTTGTTTAATAAAATCCAGCGTTTCCTTCACTTTGTCATCTTTCGCCGCCTTTTCCATCACCTTATAATCTTGGTACATTTTGATATAACTACGGCTTACCTTCAAATCAGGGGCATTGCGGCTATTCAATTTGATGAAAATCTCATTTCCCTCAATCGAAAGCAAAAAATCAGGAACAATGTACTCATGTTTGCCTGAAGCTTGCGATTCACCTGGCTTAGGGTTCAGTTTTTTGATTAACTCATAAGAATCTCGCATTGCCGTTTCCGAAATTCCCATTTTAGAGCGAATTTTAGAGAAATGCTTTTTGCTGAAATCCTCAAAATACTTGCTAATAATTTCAATGGCAATGAAGTTATTTTTAGACTCGTTTTTGCGTTTGAGTTGTAGAATTAGGCACTCAGGCAAGTCCCTTGCGGCAATACCTGGAGGGTCAAGTTCTTGAATTTGAGAAAGCACATATTCGGCTTGTTGAAGTGTGGTAGAAACCCCTTGTCGAAATGCCAAATCAGACACAATCCCTTTGAGTTGACGGCGCAAATAGCCATCTTCATCAATGTTTCCAATAATATTCTCACCCAAAATCCGCTCTGTGTCTGTCAAATCTAATAACGAAAACTGCTCCATTAACATATCATACATTGACATCGTTTGAATGATAGGTGCTTCGTAATCATCATCTTCATCAGCAATTTTAGTAGGCAACTGAGTGCGGTAGTCATAAGCATCATTTGCCAAATATTCTTCAATATTTAGCTCACGGTTTGTATTCTCATACACATCGTTTAAGGACTTTTGCAAGTCATTATCGGCACCCTTATCGTCAGTTCCACGCTCCTCACGTCCTCTGTCATTATCGTCATCGCTATAAGCACCCATTCCCGAGCCTTCGTCCAAAGCTGGGTTAATTTCCACCTCCTCCTTGATGCGTTGCTCAAGACTTACAGTAGGCACTTGCAACAGTTTAATAAATTGGATTTGTTGCGGAGAAATCTTCTGCAACAATTTCAACTGTTGGTTTTGCTTCAATGTAGCCATTATTCAGTTATCAGTTATCAGTTATCAGTTATCAGTCATTTGTATTCAGTTATCAGTAGGTCTTAATTTGTTTCAGTAGTTGATATTTCAGATGGAAGGCTGAGGCTACTGTTTACTGTTTATGGTTAACTGATTACTGTTGTTCGTTGTTCATTGTTAAAAAATGTTCTACACTTGGCTCCCTATCAAAGGTTTGGTCAAGAGAGATGAAGGTTTCTGTTCTACTTACATTGGGAATTGCTTGTATTTTTCCTACTAATAAATCCCTTAGATGTGAGGTGTCATGGCAGTAGAGTTTCACAAATACGGCATATATACCCGTAGTATAATGACACTCTACGATTTCGGGAATGGCTTTTAGGTAAGTAAATATTTCGTCAAAATTATTACATTTGTCCAAATAAATACCTAAAAATGCGCAAATCCCCAAGCCCAACTGTTTATAATTTATCATCAATCTTGAGCCACAGATAATTCCCATTTTTTCTAATTTCTGAATGCGAAGATGAACGGTAGCTCCCGAAACATTGCACATACGTGCAATTTCCAAGTAAGGAGTTCGTGCATCTTTCATCAAAATTTCCAGAATTGTTTTATCCAAAGTGTCAAGATGTATCTCGTTTTGATGTACCATATTTTAATGAATGTTTATGTTACGAAAAAGAGGGGAATTATTCCGATGCAAAAATAACAATTTATCGAAATTTATTGCAATCCTATGCCAAATTAAAGAAAAAAAAGGAGAAAAACAAACAAAAAATGCAGTTTTCTCCTTTTTTATACAGAATACAGTGCCAAAGAAGCTTTGTATTATACTTATTTCGATTTTAATTGCGCTTTCTCAATAAGTTGATGCCAATTTTTTGCATCTTCCATTTTAATTCTTCCTGCCAAAAGCAAACGCATTTCCCTGCGCGCTTGTGCATGTTCAAACTCCTCTTTCTCTTCAGGCGTTTCTGCGGTGATTTGCGTTACAGGAATAGGTTTCCCCGATTGATCAACAGCCACAAACGTACAATAAGCTGAGTTAGATTTGCGCCTTTCTTCTGTTTGCAAATTTTCTGCCCAAACGTCCACCCTAATTTCCATGGAAGTCGTAAAAGCCCGCGTTACTTTCGCCTCCAAATACACAATTTCCCCTAATTTAATCGGTGATTGAAACTCTACAAAGTCCATAGAAGCCGTTACCACGATACGATTTGAGGCTTTTTGTGCGGAAATGGCAGAAATAATGTCCATCCAATGCAACAAACGTCCGCCCATTAAATTTCCCAAAGTGTTGGTATCATTGGGCAATACCAACTCTGTTCTGCTGACAAAGGTATCAGCTGCTTTTTTTGATTTCATATTTTAGTTTCAAATGCACTACAAAATTACACAATTTTTTGCATCTTTGCATAATAAATAAAAGCCACAGATGTAGTGGTTTTCAGGTAATCGTTTACAATGAAACAATATCACGATTTATTGCATCACATTCTCGAAAAGGGAACAGATAAGGGAGATCGCACAGGAACAGGCACCCGCAGTGTGTTCGGCTATCAAATGCGCTTTGATTTGGCGGAGGGTTTTCCGCTTATGACGACCAAAAAGGTGCATTTAAAATCTATTATTTATGAATTGTTGTGGTTTTTGAAGGGCGAAAGCAACATTCGTTATTTAAAGGAACATGGCGTTTCGATTTGGGACGAATGGGCTGATGCGCAAGGGGAATTAGGACCTGTTTATGGGGTGCAATGGCGTTCTTGGGCGGGCGCAAATGGCGAAGTAATTGACCAAATTAGCCAATTAATCCATGACATTCAACATACACCTAATTCTCGCAGGCTCATTGTGAGTGCTTGGAATGTGGCTGATGTGCCTAAAATGAAATTGCCGCCTTGCCATGCTTTGTTTCAATTTTATGTTTCTCCTCCCCAATCTCCTGAAGATGGAAAAGGGCGATTGTCTTGCCAACTGTATCAACGCAGCGCAGATGTGTTTTTGGGTGTTCCTTTTAATATTGCTTCTTATGCTTTATTAACCCTGATGATTGCACACGTTACAGGCTACGAAGCGGGGGATTTTGTTCATACTTTGGGCGATGTTCATATTTATAACAATCATTTTGAACAAGTTAACCTTCAACTTTCACGAGAAATGCGCCCACTTCCCCAAATAAAAATCAAACGCCAAGTCAATTCCATTTTTGACTTTGAATACGAAGATTTTGAGTTATTAAATTACAATCCTCATCCAAGAATTAGCGCACCTGTGGCGGTGTAAAATGGCTCATTCGCAAAAACATGATTCATTGTGATTGTTTTTATTATGTTCTACGTAAAAAGTTCGGAACTCTTCGAAGAGTTCCGAACTTTTTAGACAACCTCGTTTTTGTTATGCTATTGATTACCAGTGAAAAAAGTGAAATTAGGCGTTTCCTTCAACTTTACTTTTAGCTTCTGCTTTCCATTTTTCTAGCTGCATAAGTACATCATCGCCTGCGATTACTTCTTTTTCTAAGACTAAATTAGCTACTTGCATAATGTTTTCGACATAATGAAAGGTGATTTTTTCAAGGTAAGTGCCCTTAATTTCTTTCACATCTTTTTCATTTGCTTTGCACATAATTAAAGTAGTGATGCCAGAACGCACTGCAGCAAGCACTTTTTCTCGAATCCCACCCACAGGCAAGACTTTCCCATGCAAGGTAACTTCCCCTGTCATTGCCAAATTCGGTTTTACCTTTCTTCGGCTCAACAAAGAAGCTAACACTGTAAAAAAGGTAATTCCTGCCGAAGGCCCATCTTTAGGTATTGCACCTTCGGGAATGTGGAGGTGAATGTTCCATTTTTCGAGCATCATGGCATCAATGCCAAGCTTTTCTGCGTTCACTTTTACTAAAATATGCGCCAAATCCGCCGACTCCTTCATCACGCCTCCTAACTGCCCTGTTGTATGCAGGTTGCCTGTTCCTTTTAATAAGGTGGACTCCAAAAACAAGACCTCGCCACCTACTTGTGTCCAAGCCAAGCCAACCGCTACGCCACAAACATCTAATTTCTTATAAGTATCTCCCTCAAAAGTCGTAGCTCCCAAGAAATCGCTTAGGTTTTTTTCGGTTACTTTAATCGTTTCTCTTTGTTCCTCCTCCTGCATCACAATTTTTTTGGCTACTGCACGACACAGAGCCGCCAATTTTTGCGATAACCTTCTTACTCCCGACTCTCTTGTATAACCTTGAATCACTTTTTGTAAGGCTTTGTCATTCACTTTTAAGTCTTTTTTCGTTAGTCCATGCTCTAAAATGGCTTCGGGAAGTAAATGTTTTTTCGCAATTTCCATTTTTTCTTCCAACGAATATCCACTCATTTCAATGAACTCCATGCGGTCGCGCAAAGCAGGATGAATCGAATAATAACTGTTTGCCGTAGCAATAAACATTACATTCGACAAATCATAAGGAACTTCTAGAAAATGGTCAGCGAAAGTGTTATTTTGTTCAGGGTCAAGTACTTCCAATAAAGCAGAAGAGGGATCACCACGAAAATCATTCCCCACTTTGTCAATTTCATCTAACACGAAAACAGGATTGCTGGTTTTCGCCTTTTTCATACTTTGCAACACACGCCCTGGCATAGAGCCAATGTAAGTGCGTCTATGCCCTCGAATTTCCGCCTCATCACGCACGCCTCCCAATGACATACGCACGTATTCTCTGCCCAAAGCTGTCGCAATTGACTTGCCCAAAGAGGTTTTGCCCACACCTGGAGGTCCAACAAAACACAAAATCGGAGCTTTTTTGTCTTTTTTAAGTTTTAAAACTGCCAAAAATTCTAATACACGCTCCTTCACTTTTTCCAAACCTGCGTGGTCATCGTCTAGGATTTTTTGCGTTTTCTTAAAGTCAAAAACATCTGTTGAAAACTCATTCCAAGGCAATTCAATGAGCCAATCTAAATAATTTATGATGTTCGCGTAGTCAGGCATCGAAGGATTTAAACGTGCAAGTTTGCTAATTTCCTTCTGAAATGCTTGTTGCGTTTCTTTTGTCCACTTTTTGTGCGCGGCTTTTGCCTTCAATTCTTCAATTTCAGATTCAAAAACGACCTCCCCTAATTCCTCTTGAATGGTACGGATTTGTTGGCGCAGCATATAATCTCGCTGCTGCTTGTCCATATCTTCTCGCACTTTTGATTGAATTTCCGCACTTAATTCTAATATATCTAGTTCGCTTTCAAGATGTTGTAACACCTTTTCGGCTTTTAATTTTAAATCGTTCTGCGCTAAAATTTGCTGCTTTTGCTTATAATCTACATTGAGATTGGAGGCAATAAAATGCGTGAGATTGGGAAGTTTCTCAATGTTTTCGATGGCAATTTTCGCCTCCTGTGGAAGGTTGTTCGACAAATCTATCACGCGACTTGCTTCTTTTCGCAAATTTCGGATAAGGGCTTTTATTTGCTTTTCCGATAGTTTTTGTTCTTCGGGTTTAACAATTTTCGCCCGCAAAAAAGGCTCTTCTTGGGTATATTCTTTGACAATGAAACGGCTTCCCCCTTGCAAAATAAGGGTGATACTGCCATCTGGCATTTTAAAAAGTTTTAAAATCCGCGCAACCGTTCCGCATTGATGCAAATCTTCTCCTGTTGGGTCTTCTTTTTCGTTGTTGACTTGTGTAAGTACCCCTAATCGCTTGTGTTTGGTACGGTTTACTTCTTTTACCAGCTGAATCGAGCGTTCACGATGAACCGTGATAGGCATTACTACCCCTGGAAAGAGTACGTTTTTTTTGAGGGGTAAAATCCCAATTTCGTCAGGGTCATCTGCCTCTTTTTCAGAAACATCTTCTTTTTTTTCCCCATCGAAAATAGAAAAATCTATTTCGAAAGGGCTATCCTCTTCTGTCATAAATGCCAAAAAGTCTTTATCCATGATATAAAAGCTGTCAATATGTCAATAATCGCTTTGTGAATTGTTCCATAGTAAGGAAAGATAAACAAAACCTATTTTACAAAAAACTGATAAGTAGTGAATTATGTTCAAAAAATGCTAAACGGAAGGTGTATTATTCAAAGTGTATGCCTATTGTTTAATGGAACACATTGTAAATTAAGGTTTTTTGCATTTTAGCTTGTTATACAATGAGGTTAAATCTGAAGATTTTGTTTCAGTAAAAAACCTGATAAGGTGTTTTGCACACCCTATCAGGTCTATATAAAATTCTTACAATCCTTAGAATTTCACAAAAGCACTCAAGCTAAACATTCTACCTAATTGGCTGAAATGATAACCATCATACGTCATTTGAGAATATCTTTGGTTGAAAGTGATTAAGTTTGACTGAACTTTAGTTGCAGCAGCGTCAGCTAAGATTTTCTCCCCATCTGCGTTAAGTGCTACAAATTTCCACTCAGGTAATACATTCAAGAAGTTATTTGCATTGAAAGTAAAACTTAATTTTTCAGTTGCTTGGTAAGAGAATGCCAAGTCAGAAACTACTTTCGTCAAGAAATCTACACGCAAGTTTTCATCTAATCCATCTTGACGGAATTGAGTCGGTCCAAACAAGGTGTTATTCAACGAAACAGAGAATTTTTTGATTTCATAATCAAGTCCTAAAATAGCTTTGAATTTTGGACGAGAAGTGAAGAACAAAGCTTCTTGTGTTTGGTTAATTACAGATTGTCCTGCATCAGCGATAAGTTTAGGATTTTTTACTTCTCCTACTCTTTCGTTTTGTAGCATATAGTTACCTGACAAATTCACCATCATTTTACCACTACCAATTTCGATGTTACGATAAGTTGCCACAAGGTCAATACCTGAAGTGCGTGTATCAATTGCATTTACAAAGAAACTTACATCAGAAATGTTGTTGCTATTCAATACAGCATCTAGTGGAGTGTTGCCCGCTTGAGTTCTTTGAATACGATTGCTCAATACAATTCTGTCTTTTACACCAATGTTATAATAATCAACGGTAATGCTCAAGTTTGTAGTAGGTCTTAAGCCCACACCAACGGTAATGTTAGTAGATTTTTCAGGAGTAAGAGAAGGAACGCCTAATAAATGTGCTTCTTTTGAAGTGTTGTTTACCAAACCACCTACTTGAATCCCTTGACCAGGTACAAAAGAGTATTGCGCTTTTTGGGTATAGATTTGATGCAAAGAAGGAGCGCGGAAACCTGTAGAGGCAGAAGCACGGATGGTATATTTATCATCTAATAATTTATATCTTCCACTTGCTTTCCATACAAACGCACCACCAAAATCGCTATAGTTTTCGTAACGTACCGTTCCATTCAACAATAAATCTTCCGTAATGTCGAAAGCTGCGTCTAAATATCCCCCTAAATTGTAACGATTAGAACGGAATGAGTTTTCTTTGCTATTTCCTGCATACGAGTCAGCTCCACCACCTTCATAAGAAGCCAAATCACCTTCGATAACGTTGAAAGTTTCAGTACGGAACTCAGAACCAAAGGCGATGCCAATACGCTCATTGATGCGGCGAGAAATATCAATGTTTCCTACTTGATGACTAAAACTTGTTCCACCTGCTCTAAAAGAAGTTGGGCTGTTTTCTTGATATTTATTACCACCTACTACAATTTCATTCACGTTTACAACGCTATCACTATTCAAATCTCCAAGATAAACATCAGGATTTTTGATACCAGAACGATTGTGAGAATTGGTTACAGTATAAAGTTGTTGGTTGCCACCTGTTGTGAAACTTCCATCAACAATCCAATCGCCTTTGTGTGTTCTAAACCCTGCGGTTGCATTGTAATCAGACAAATCCCCATCAAAAGTAGGTACATATCCTTCGTATTTTCCATTTTTTCCGAAGAAATCTAATAAATAAGGATAATCAGATTGCTGTCTCCAGTAAGGCGTTCTGTAATTAGCAAAACTATTTACTTTTTTATAAACATAAGCCGCATTTCCATAAACTTCTGTAGTTGCGCTAATGTTAGAACCCATGTTTACATTGAATTTTGCAGCAGTAGTAGCAGGAGAACCATTGACATTACCCGCGTCAGGATGTTTTGCCAAGAAAGCTTTTACTGTGTCGATGTTAGCACCAAAGTCTGAAGCCTCTCCTTCTGCATCAACTGTACCTGGACGATTTGCCAAACCTACTTTTGAGAAATCAAGGGTATAGTTAATAAAACCATTTTTTCCTAATTTGCTACCGTTGTTTATTGCAATCCCTGCCATCGCACCATCTCCTTTTCCTGTAATTCCTGTGCGGAGTGTAACGCCTCCATCTTCGGCATTGTCTTTCAAAATGATGTTCATTACCCCAGCAATCGCATCAGAACCGTATTGAGCAGAAGCACCATCACGTAAGATTTCCACTCTTTTAATGGCATCAACAGGAATTGCAGAAATGTCAGCACCTGTTTCGCCACGACCTGGAGAGGTTTGGGTATAAAGCAAAGAACTCATGTTTTTGCGTTTCCCGTTAATCAAAATCAAGGTACGGCTAGGTCCCATGTTTCTGATTTCATAAGGGTCAAGCAAAGAAGTCGCATCATTTACAGGCGTTTGTACTGTGTTAAATGATGGAATCTTGTACTGCAATGTTTTGTCAAAAGAGTTTTGTCCTGTGATTTTCAAGTCTTTCGTACTTACCACGTCAACAGGAAGTGGCGTAGTAGTAGAAGAACGAGGAGCTACACGAGAACCTACAATAATGACATCTGCTGTTTTAGAGATTTCAGGTTTCATGCTAAAATCTAGGGTAGCTTTATCTCCTGCAGCTACTGTAATAGATTGTTTTTGAGTAGCATACCCCAAATACATCACTTGAATTTCGTGCGTTCCAGCAGGTAGTTCGATGCTGTACGTACCATCGTCTTCGGTATAAGCACCTGCCGAACCATTGCTAACACTTGCACCTGATAGCGGTTGATTGGTTTCATCTTTAACGCTACCTGTAAGCGTGGCATTTTGGGCAAAACCCGAAAGGGAACACACTAATGAGAAAAATAGAATGAAAAAATTGCGCATAAACATAAATTAAATAAAAAATAGAATAAAAAAAAATAGGCGATAATGTCCTGTCTGCGAAATAAAACGACTCACAGCGCAATACTAAGTAGAAACAAGCTACTAACCAAAAAAAAATAACATTTTCTTTATATTTACCTATATTTTAGGTAATTTTCTAGGTCTATTCAGGAAAATCCAGCTACTCTAAAATGCGATAATGTTGCTATTTTACGTTAGTTTTTTGCCAAAAAAGAAGTTTTTCCCTTGTGCGATTCTTTCTAACTTTGAAGTCTCTTATAAATGATTATTGGGTTTTCTCATTCCTTATTAAAAAGTGTTTTATGATGAAAAGAATTGCAGTTCTTATGTGTTTTCAGTGCCTAATGTTATGGAGTTGGGCGCAGAAAGTAAATGTAACGGGAAAGATTACAGACAAAAGTAAAAATCCCATTTCGGGGGCAAGTATTATCGAAAAAGGAACTTACAATGGGGCTTATTCCCAAGATGATGGCTCCTTCGCTTTGGTGTGTGATGCGAATAACGCAACCTTGGTAATTAATATGTTTGGGTTTACTACGCAAGAAATAAAGCCTGCGGGTAGAGTCTATTTAGAAATCGTTTTAAAAGAAGAAATGTTGAATCTTTCGGGGGTGGAAATTGTAGGAACAAGAAACCTTAATAGAACTGCAATTGAAACGCCTGTTGCCATTGAAATTATTCCGATTGCACAAGTTACCAGTAGTGTAGGGCAGCTCGACCTCAATCAAGTATTACAATTTGTTTCGCCTTCCTTCAACTCCAATCGCCAATCAGGTTCTGATGGCACCGACCACATTGACCCTGCTACTTTGCGTGGCTTAGGTCCCGACCAAACACTCGTACTTATCAACGGAAAACGCCGTCACCAATCCTCATTGGTAAATATTTATGGTGCCAGAGGGCGCGGAAATACAGGTACAGATTTGAATACAATTCCTGCGGCAGCCATTGAGCGCATCGAAATTTTGAGAGACGGAGCGGCAGCGCAATATGGTTCTGATGCCATTGCAGGGGTGATTAATATTGTGTTGAAAAAAACTACCGAAGAATTTTCTGTGAACCTTAATACAGGGGTAACGCAGAAATTAGATGGTGAAAGCGTAAATCTGAATGTAAATCATGGCTTTAATTTGGGAAAAGACGGTTTTATCAATGTTACTGCGGATTATTTGCACAGAGGCAGAACGCAAAGAGATGCAGTTGATGAAACAGGAACCTATTACCGCAAAAAATTTGGTGATGCCCAAATGAATAACTTTTCTGCCTTTTTTAATGCGGAAGTTCCTTTGATTGCAGATGCTAAATTCTATGCCTTTGGCGGTTACAATGTAAGAATGGGCGATGCTTATGCTTGGACAAGAGATAGTAGCGATGACCGAAATGTACCCGCATTGTATCCTAATGGTTTTGACCCACACATTCTTTCTAATATTGATGATAAATCTATTTCTGTGGGAGTTCGTGGCAAAATTAGCGAATGGAATGTAGATTTTAATAATACCTTTGGAAATAATAATTTTCGTTACTTAGTAGATGGAACCCTAAATACTTCTTTGCAAACAAAATCGCCTACGCGCTTTGATGCGGGCGGTTTTGGGCAAACACAAAACTCAACAGGTATCACTTTTTCGCGTTATTGGAACGATAAATTAGCGGGAATTAGTTTAGCTTTAGGTGCAGAACATCGTATAGATAATTATTATATTTTTGCAGGAGAAGATGCTTCTTGGAAAAACTATGGGGTAATTGATACGATAATCAATGGCTTGCTTGTGCCTTATGATAAATATGGTTATGCTGCGGGTTCTCAGGGTTTCCCTGGTTTTCAGCCTAGCAATGAATTAAATGAATCTCGCACCAATTTGGGTGGTTTTGTTGATGCAGAAATTGATTTTACCAAAAAATTTACGGTTGCTTTGGCGGCTCGTACCGAAAGATATAGCGATTTTGGCAATGCACTGACAGGAAAAGTGGCAATGCGTTATGCCTTTACGCCTAAATTTGCCCTACGTGCTTCTGCGAATACGGGTTTCCGCGCTCCTTCTTTAGCTCAAAAATA
The DNA here is from genome assembly GCA_046160275.1 of Bacteroidia bacterium. GTDB lineage: Bacteria > Bacteroidota > Bacteroidia > J057 > J057 > JBJXHA01. The sequence goes on from JBJXHA010000454.1 coordinate 28,407, forward strand.
TTTTAATTCCATTTACACAAATGTAGTAGGTGGCGTAATTCAAGACCAATACCTCGCCAAAAATGAAAGTAATGTAACGCGTGTGTTAGGAATTCCTGCTCTAAAACAAGAACGTTCTATGAGCGTAAGTGCAGGGTTTACGGCGCGCCCTATGAATGAATTAACCATTACCGTTGATGGATATTGGGTAAATATTACGGATAGAATTGTGTTAACGGGTATTTTTGAGCCAGATTCGATTGATACGGAATGGGAATCAGACCTAAATAAATTAGGCGTAGTGGGCGCACAATTTTTCACAAATGCCTTGGATACGAGAACAATGGGCTTAGATGCAATCGTTACTTACGCTAAAATGTTTAGTTTTGGGCGGATTCAAGCTTCTTTTGCAGGAAATTGGAACAACATGACTTTGGGTAAAATTACTACTTCTGAAAAATTAAAAGGTTTGGAAGAAACCTATTTTGGCGCAAGAGAAAAAGCCTTTTTGTTGGCTTCGGCACCTCCCTCAAAACTAAATCTTACCTTAGATTATAAAGTAAAGCGTTTTAATACGAATTTGCGTTTTGTTCGTTTTGGCAAAGTGGAATTGGTGGATTGGAGTGGACTGAAAGATGTATATGACCCACGTATTACTACAGATTTAGCCTTTGGTTATGACCTTTCGGATAAAGCAAATTTGGTGATTGGTGGCAATAATATTCTCAATGTATATCCTACTCGACAAAATGTGGACACAGAATCAGGCGGCGTTTGGGATCCTGTTCAAATGGGTTTTAACGGTGCATTTTGGTTTGCTCGTTTGAGATGGAAATTTTAAGGAACTGTTTGAATCAAAATCCCAAGCATCCACGCTTGGGATTTTGATTTTTAGAGGAGCATCCACGCTCCAAAATTTGGGCATAAATTCCTACGGCAATCACTTACTCAATAATTCATCTTCAAAGAAATACTTTTATTTGTATTCAAATTGATTTTTGCGATGGAAAAATCTTTGGGTGTCCACCAACTCACCGCATTATTAGAAACGGCTACTCCTTCACTTGGCATTCCTACCAAATTCGTATTCATTTCTTGATTAAAATTTTCATCATGAATTGCCACAACTGCATAATCTCCTTCGGGCAGGTTCGGAATAATGCAAGTAGCTTTTTGGTTTTTAATAGGCACAAGTAGCGATTTATAAGCCGCTTTTTTGTCTTTATAATAACCTTTAGGCGAGTTATAAAGCAACACACAAATTTGCCCCTTACTGTTACGAAGCCCATAAAATTCAATCGTAAGTTGAGATTGTTGGGGTGTTTTTCCTATCAATACGCTCATTGTCAAGGAAATAAAAAGAAATAGTGGAAGAATGATACGCATAAAAAAAGAAAGTTAACAATGAATGAACTATAAAGCGTATTTCTGAAAAATAGTTTTCAAAAATACACATTTTTCCTACGTGAAGGTAAGGTCTTTTATTTTTTTGATAATGGATTTAATCATAAAAAACTCCTAAAAAAAACGTACTTTTGCATAAATTTTCACTAGATTTCGTTTTAACTTACCTTCCTCCTTGTAATGCGAAAAAATACAATGAACAAAATATTACCGTTAATTGTAATACTAAAATAGGTTAAACTCCTAACATTTCGTTGTTTATGCAAATTATGAAATATATACTTTTGGTGGCATGGGCGAGCTTACTTAGCTTGGTTGCAACCGCCCAAACTACCGCCTTATCTCCTGAAAAACAGGGTGGTGACGTGAATAAAATATTTGATATTCGGAAAGAAAATCCGAATATTAAGTACGATTTTATTAAGTTCAATCCCAAATATCAACCTGCACCTTTGAGCCGAAAATGTATGGCAGTGGAGGTTGATAAGGAGCAAAAGGCAATTCATGCGGGCGAGCGTGTGATAGATTTTGAATCATGGTTGCAGCGAAGCATCGAAGAAAATAAGGGAATGACGCGAAAAGCCATTGAGCTTTATACAATTCCCGTAGTAATTCATGTCATCTATTCTAACGAAGATGAAAATATCCCTAAAGAGCAGATTCTTAGCCAAATAGAGGCACTTAACCGCGATTATCAGCGAAAAAATGCGGACACAACTCAAACGCCGAAGCTGTTCAAACCGCTTGCGGCAAATGTGGGCTTGCAATTCAAATTGGCTACGCGCACACCAGACGGTAAGCCGACTGATGGCATTGAGCGAATTTCGGTGAGTGGCAGTCCTTTCCGCGAAAAATATTTTAACGAAGTCATCAAGCCCAATACAATTTGGGATCCTTACAAATATTTGAACATTTGGGTCGCTAATTTAGCCAATGGCGTATTAGGTTTTGCGCAATTTCCAGCCTCTTCGGGCTTGGTCGGGATTCCGAATCAAGTGGGTACAGACCAAACTGATGGGGTGGTTATCAATTACTTAGCTTTTGGAACAGTCGGAAATTTGATGGATCCTTTCAATTATGGAAGGACTGCCACGCATGAGGTTGGGCATTGGCTAGGCTTGCGGCATATTTGGGGAGATGGGGCTTGTGATGTAGATGATTTTTGCGATGATACTCCAGATTCAGACGCGCCACATTTTGGTTGTAACACCAAAGTCAAAGCATGTGATGGCAAAGATGCAATGATTCAAAATTTTATGGATTATACAAATGATGAATGTATGAATTTGTTTACACAAAAACAGCGAGAGCGAGTACATTCTGTCATGGAAAATAGCCCACGTAGAAAAGAATTACACGATGCAGGAACAGCTAAACCCTTAGAACTTAATCCAAAAGCTGATTTTATTACAGACTTGCCTATGGGAGCGGCAGGTTTAGCAGTACAATTCAAAGATATTTCGCAGGGTAGTATCGGTACAAGAACATGGAAATTTGAAGGGGGAGAACCTGCTACTTCAACTATTTCTGCACCTAAAGTAACTTTCCCTAAAGCGGGAAAATATAGGGTTTCTTTGACGGTGAAAAATAGCAAGGGGGTGGACTCCTTAGTACAGGAAGGGGCAATACAAGTGTGGGAACGTGGGCTAAAAATTCCGGCAAAATGGGATTTTGAAACAGGAAATAATGTAGGAAATGTGTTTTTCCCGCAAGCTACGGCTACAAATGTATGGAAAATCAATCGCAAAGCGGGTGGTTTTGCTTTGACTTCGAATAACTTATACATTGATAATTATAAAAATAAAAAAATAGGGGAGCATAACGTTTTTATTTTGCCCCCTATTGATTTTACAACAGGCTACAAAAATCTCTTGTCTTTTGATCTTGCTTATTTGCCTTTTAGTGAGCATTATATGGATAGTTTAGGCATTTATCTTTCTACGGATAATGGCAAAACTTTTCGTTGCATTTATTTTAAATATGGCAATGATTTGACAACTTTTGAAGCTGATACCGCAAATTTTTTACCAAGTGTTTCGCATTGGCGCACAGAACTCATTGACTTACAAAAATATGATAATCAAACCAGTGTAATGTTGGCTTTTGTGAATTTTAATGGCTATGGAAATAATTTATTCTTGGATAATATAGAGGTAAATGCGCTCCCTATGCCGGTTCCCCAAGCTGATTTTCAGTTGGTTAAAAAAGAAGTTTGTGTAGGAGAGAAAATCGAAATTGCCGACAAAAGTAAATATCAACCTGAAAAATGGATATGGTCTTTCCCCGGAGCCGACATTCCCGCAGATTCTATTGCAAATCCTACGATTAGTTATAACTCACCCGGAACTTACGATATTTTGTTAACAGTGAGTAATAAAAATGGAAGCACGAGCAAGGAAGAGAAAGGGACAATCGTAGTAAAACCCAGCCCTTCCTTAACTTTATCTGCTTTGCCGACAAGCGTGTGTTGGGGAGAATCTTTGCGGCTTACCGCAGAAAGCGAAGGGCTAGTAACTTGGAAAGTATTTAAAGACGATTTTACGAAAATCAGAAAAACACTTCATAGTAATATATGTCAAGACACTTTAAAAGCCAATACGCGTTATCAAATCGAGGCTAAGGGCGAAAATAAATGCGCTGCTTTTAAAGAATATACGGTTTCGGTAAAAGAAAATACGCCTATTGAGATTATTCCTCCTGCTGCAAATATTTGTGTAGGCGATAGTGTTACCCTTACTGCTAAAAATGCAACAAAATATGAATGGTTTCCTTCTATGGGATTAAACCAAAATACGGGAAATAGCGTGGTTGCGAAACCTCAAAATACGATTACTTATACCTTAGAGGCAATGGCTGCTAATGGTTGTTTACAACGTAAAGAAGTGATAGTCAATGTACAAACTCTGCCTAATGTGAAAATTTCTACTCCCAAAACGGTGGCTTGTTTAGGCGAACAACTTCGTTTAGTGGCAGAGGGGGCAGCGAATTATTTTTGGAAAATAGATGGCGCAAATATGCGTACAAACGGCAGGTATTTGACGATTTCTCCTAATAAAAATACGCTATACGAAGTGGTAGGAATTAGTGAGGCGGGTTGTTCTGCTGCTGCAGAATTACCAATTTCGGTTGCGCAGCCCCCTGTCATTTCCTATCAACCGATGAACCCTACTGTTTGCGAGGGCGGTGCAATTAGTTTGACAGCTGAGGGGGCGCAAACTTATTCTTGGCAAGCAAATGAAACAGAAATATTTGACAAAATCTTCACCCTTGAACCAAGAAAAGAAGTGATTTGTACCTTAACAGGGATTTCAGAAGAGGGCTGTATTTCTAAGCTGAAAATTCCAATTAAAGTATATCCCCAAAAAGAAATAAAACTAGAAAGCGATGCAACCGTTGTATGTCCTAATCGCATGGTGGTCATAACTGCTTCAGGTGCAAATACTTATAACTGGAATGGGACAGATGGATATACTTCTACCTCTGCCTCTATTTCGGTAGCTCCCAATAAAGTTACGACTTATCAAGTTTCGGGAACTGATGAACATGGTTGTGCGACAGATACGCAAAGTATAGAAATTGGAATTGGTTCAAAGGAATTGCCGACAGCTGATTTTATGGTGGAGGAAACAGATGTGTGTACCAAAACGCCTGTAAAGTTTATCGATAATTCGGAAAATGTAAAAAAATATTTTTGGGAATTTCAAAAAGAGAATGAAGTGATTCGCTCTAATCTTGCATCTCCTGAAATTATTTTCCCTAAAGCAGGAATTTATCATGTTAAACTAAAAGTTGAAGGTTGTTTAGGAGGGGCAGAAGTTGAAAAAGACATTGCCATGAATGTGCAAGAATCGCCCGATGTGATTTTATCTACCGAAAAAAATGTAATTTGTGAAGGAGAAACCATTTTGCTTTCTTCTGCTGCAAAAGGAAATAGCACTTTTTCGTGGTTTCCTAGCGAGGGATTGAGCAAAACACAAGGTAAATCAGTCTTGGCTTCTCCTAAACAAACAACCGAATATGCTGTGACGGCTATCAATGAAAATGGCTGTAAATCAACGAGTAAGACAAAAATACAAGTTAAGCAAAGCCTTGAACGCTTAAAATTTAACATTGTTTCTCCAACCGTTTGCCAAGGTGAGAGCATTTTGCTTGCCGTTTTAAATGGAAGAAATCCTGAATGGAAATACGAAACAGAGTTGTATCGCCAAGAAGAAGTGCGTTTTTCCCCTAAAAAAACGACAACTTATAAGGTTTCCGCCCTGGATTCTACGGGTTGTGTGATGAAAGAAGAGCTTACAATTAAGGTGAATGAGCGACCCAAAGTAACTGTTAACCAAAAAGAATGGAGTTTGTGTAAAGGGGGGCAAGTAAAACTTACGGCAGATGGAGCAAAGTCCTATCATTGGTCGCCTGATGTGGGATTAAGTGGTATTTCTGGACAAACGATTACTGCATTTCCCTCAAAGTCAAATACTTATATGGTCGTTGGAACAGATGACAATGATTGCAAAGACTCTGCCTATACACAAGTTAAGGTGATGGAAACGGCGGCGGTGGCGATTAGCCCGTCTGCTTTGCGTGTGTGCGAGGGTGAAACTTTGACTTTGATGGCATCAGGGGTGGCAAATTTAGTTTGGACTGATGGAGATGGAAGAAACTTAGGTACAAGTGCGATTTTAGCACTTCAGCCCGAAAAAACCAATCAATATTTTGTTATCGCAAAAAGCAAAGATGGTTGTAATAGTTCTGCCAATGTGATAGTGGAAGTGCTTAATCCTGAACCAATTATCGTTTCTCCACAGGCGGTTACTTTGTGTTTTGGAGATACAGTAACTTTGAAAGCACAGGGGAAAGGGAAATTTATTTGGGACGAAAATGTGAGCGAAAATCAACGAAATAAAGCAAATGTTTGGGTACAACCCCAAGCAACTACGCTTTATACTGTAAAATCAACGGATGAAAAAGGCTGTGTGCATACAGGGCTTGCTACGGTAACAGTTCGTAAGGCGGAGAATGTTCGGGTTATGGCATCTGCCTTCGAAGCCTGTGAAGGTCAGGACATTACCTTAGAAGTGGAAGGCGGAAAAACATATCAATGGTTGCCTGCGGATAATTTCCCTCAAACAACTGCTCCTAAAATTACCGTTTCTCCCAAAAGAGGCATGACCTATAAAGTCGTGTCAAAAGATGATTATGGTTGCAAAGATACCGCAAATGTGAACATTATGATGCGTACCATGAAGCCCGAATTTTCGGCTTCTGCCACCGAAATTGATTTGGCTACAGCAAAAGGCGTGGTGAGATTTAGTGATAAAACGCCCGAAGCGACTAGTTGGAAATGGGACTTTGGCGATGGAAGCAAGGGCGATGGAAAAGAAATGTTACATATTTTTACGCAAGTAGGGGAGTATCCCGTAAAATTGGAAATTTCAAATGGGAGTTGTAGCCAAATTTTAACCAAAACGATTAAAGTGAAAAACTCTAGCTCCATTCAAGCCCTATCTAATTGGGAAGTGAAGACTTTACCTAATAATCAATTTGAAATTATGATGACTGTCCCACAAGTGATGACGCTGAATCTCAATGTATTGAATGTACAAAAAGAAAGTGTTTTGGGCGGTGTTCTTCATTTATCCAAAGGGAATTTTTCCCAAACTATAGACCTTAATAGTTTGGAAAAAGGAAAATATGGGATAGAAATTTCCGATGAAAAGGAGCAATTATTAAAAGAGGTAGAAGTAAAATAAGCTATGGATTAGGCAAAATATGAAATGACTGCCAAATTAGCTCAAAATCAGCCCAGTCTTCTTTTTTTAGGGTGATAATTTGGTCATTAAAATGAAAATATAAAAAATCGCCGCTTCGAGAAACATTGGCATAACGAAGCGGAAATGCGTGTTTATTTTCGCTTTGATAAAGAACATCATGTACCGAGAGTAAGGAAAAATGTTCTCCTACAAAAAAGATTTCTGCGTAAGTTTTTTTCAATTTTACAGTAGCCATTTGCTTGCCCAAAAACAAAGAGGCAAAAGTCCCAAGCGCGCCCCAAATTGCCAAGGACATTGCCACATCTTGGCTTGACATTGCGCGAATCATCACCAAAATAATGACAGCCAATAGAAGCAACCCATAATAATACATGGCATACTCTTGTGTAATAGAAAAGCGAGTTTTGTCAGACGGCGGATAATGATGACTTTTAAAGGACTGCATATTGTTTGGTGTTGATAAACAAAAAGAGAGGGCAAAGGTAGGGAATTTTTCGGTTTTAATGGAAAAATTCCCTCATCAATTTAGGTTAAACGCACGAAAGCTGTAATATATCGTAGAGGAAAGTAATATCGAGTGAAATGTTATACCTAATTTTAACCAAACTGAGTTTGGTGTTCTTTTTTGCATTTTGAATTAACTGGAGGGCTAATTTTCTCAAAATGGCGAGGTTTTGTGGTGCATACTTATCCCTTACCCGAGATTTATCTTCCCTAAAAGTTACGTCTAAATGCCAGTCCTTGATTTCCCTTGAGTGAAATAAGGTAATCCCTTCCTTGCTCGCAGATTTGATCTTACCATCTAAACATATCTGCTTCTCTGATAAACATTATAAGTTATCCATAACTCCTTTCTCCGAAAAACTAATTCTTTTTTACGAATTTTCTGCTTTTCGTGCGTTTGACCTAAAAATTCTCAAAAAATTTGGAGATTTTGATAAGCATACCCCAACGTAAACGGTAGAGACCTATTGCTTATCTTTAGGTTTGCCTGCACGTCCATAGCTTCCGCCATGTTTGCCATATCGCTCGCGCCTTGTAATCCAGGCTTTTTCCGCATTCACTACCTTTTTTGCGTGTTCGCTTGCCGTTATCCAACGCAAATTCGTAACAACATTGTTGTTATGATCCCCGTCAATGTGCGTTACATAAATCTGCTTCTCGTCTGTTTTTGGCAAAAATAACTGAGCTACAACTTTGTGAATGTAAAACGTTTTTTTCCTTTTCACCCTGTCCTCATATTTCGACACTTCAAAAAATAAGTGACGTTCTATGCCATTATTTCGGAGGGTTAACGGTGCTCCTTCTCGGTGATAAGGCTTGCCTTCTGTGCGAACAACTTCGCGTGTTTTACTTCTTACCTTCCCATAATTTGATACTTCGTAAGCATCAGGGGCGAATGGTAAATCTAACCAGATTTCTTCCATACAAAATGTTTAAAAATAAATGTCATTTGAATAAATCGTTAACGAATAATGATAGAATTTGTTTTTGAGGAGGTAACTTTCTTTTTACCTTACTCATTCGGTCTAAAAAATTTTGTATCTTTGCAAATTCATTTTTCAACATTCAATTTCAAGGCAAAAAATTGGAAAATTTTTTAGAAATATATGGAGCGCGGGAACACAACCTCAAAAATGTAGATTTGAAAATTCCGCGCGATAAATTAGTAGTTATAACAGGGGTGAGCGGTTCGGGTAAAAGCTCTATGGCTTTTGATACGGTCTATGCTGAAGGGCAAAGGCGATATTTGGAGAGTTTTTCGGCATACATTCGGCAGTTTTTGGGCAATTTGCAAAGTCCTGATGTGGATAAAATCGAAGGATTAAGCCCTGTGATTGCGATTGAGCAAAAAACGACTTCCAAAAATCCACGCTCAACAGTAGGAACGGTAACTGAAATTTATGACTTGTTTCGCTTGTTGTTTGCGCGAGCTGCCGATGCTTTTAGTTATAGCACAGGCAATTTGATGGTTAAAATGACCGATGAGCAAGTTGTGGAGGCAATTCAGCAAAATTTCCATGAGAAAAAGATGTACGTTCTCGCGCCTTTGGTGAAATCTCGAAAAGGTCATTACCGCGAATTATTTGAGAACCTAATGAAACAAGGCTTTACCAAAGTTCGAGTTGATGGCGAAATTTTGGAAATTCTCAAAAATATGTCCCTTGACCGCTATAAAATTCACGACATTGAGTTAGTGGTTGACCGCGTGAAAGTAGGTACTGACCCCAATCGCTTAACCGAATCTATTCAATCAGCGATGAAAATGGGCGAAGGCACGGTGTTATTGGTAGATTTTGATACAGAACAATCTTATTGGTATAGCCGTAATTTGATGGATGCCGAGTCGGGCATTAGTTATGACGTGCCTTCTCCTAATAGTTTTTCTTTTAACTCGCCTTATGGAGCTTGCCCACGTTGCAATGGATTAGGGCAGGTGTTTGAGATGGACGTGAAGGCAATTGTCCCCGATGATACGCTTTCTATTAATAAAGGTGCGATTGCGCCTTTGGGCGAGTTTCGTGATATTTGGATTTTTAAACAATTGCGTACCATTGGCGAGAAATTT
>JBJXHA010000455.1:0-5342 GCA_046160275.1 Bacteroidia bacterium
GCAAAAACCGCTTACAAAAGTAGAAGAAATTTGCGATACTTTTGGCGCGAACATCTCACATTTGGTAACAGTGCCGCATTTTCTTTATGATAAACCTTCCACAGTAGTAGGTGCTTTTGGCGAAGAGTTGCGTTTTTTTAGAACTGCCGCGATTAGTGAGCAAGAAATTCGAGACGCTTGGGAGCAAGTCTAGCTTTTTTTCTTAAAAATTGCAACAAAATTGGTTTGTTATCGTATAAGTTTGCATTTTTACAAAACTTTTGAGGCGTAAAAATAGAACATTACTAAGATAAACAATGAACACTATCACACTCTCTGTTGAAACAGTTTCGCTTAGTCAGCAACAATTCCAAGCATTTTGTTTGGAAAATAAAAACTTGCGTATTGAGAGAGATAAATTCGGAAAAATTATTATTATGACACCTGTATTTTCTAAATCTGGTTTTTTTAACCATGAAATTAATTTACAATTAGGTATGTGGAATCATACACATCGTTTAGGTTTTTTATTCGATTCCTCATCAGGTTTTACCTTACCAAATGGTGCAATGCGTTCTGCTGACGGAGCTTTTGTTTTTAAGGCAAGATGGAAAGAACTTTCTCCTGAAAAAAGAGAAAAATTTGCCGAAATTTGCCCTGATTTTGTTTTTGAGCTGCGTTCAACCTCTGATAGGTTAAAAACATTACAGGAAAAAATGCTAGAATGGATAGAAAATGGTGTAAAGTTAGGTTGGCTTATTGATGTAGAACACCATAAAATATACATTTATAAGGAAGAAGGTTTAGCCGAAGTGAGAAGTTTTGAAGAAAAAGCATTTGGTGGTGATTTGTTGCCAGATTTTGAATTGAATTTTGATTTTATTGATGAGATATAAGAATGTTTTAGAAAAATATTTAAGAAAAGGACTAACTACTAATTTGGGTAGAGCTTTTTCAAAATAGAGAGCAAAGCTGAACGAAAAGCGTAGAAATCTGGTTTTTAGAAGGGATAAGAGAACGAATTATATTTTTGACAAATTTGAACTTACATACAATTATTATAATTATACATTGATGCGTACATTTGGCTCTTTTACCTTTGATGTGGTGGAAAAACAGTTTAATATTCAGGAAGTAAAAAATTTGCCTTTACTTTTAGAATGGTTGAGTGCCTCTTATCAAGAAAATGAATATAAAACTTATCAGTTAAATGACTTAAAAGAAGAATTGGCAGATAAAGCGCGAATTTGGAATGAGGATGAACTAAAAATGTTTTTTATTGGTCCTCTTATCAAAAGCGTAAATCTATCCACCAAAGACTTTCAACCTTTTACGCAACGCTTATTCTCGTTCAAAACAGAAGTGGAGGAAATAGGAGGTAGAATAGATTTTTTAATTGCCAAAGGCAGGAGAGTGCCTGAGTTGCCTTTTTTTTGTATCCATGAGTATAAACAAGAAACAGATAAAGAGGGCGACCCACTTGGGCAATTATTAATTGCAATGGTGGCAGCTCAAAAGTTAAACGAAAAAAATATGCCCATTCTTGGTGCTTATGTGGTGGGGCGAAACTGGTTTTTCGTTGTTTTGGCTGAAAATGAATATAGTTTGAGTAAGGAATATGATGCATCTAGCGAAGACATTTTCCAGATTTTTGCAATACTCCAAAAATCAAAAGAATTGATTCAGCGTTTTATAAGCTAAATCGTTGTAAGTATTCGGTAATAATTCGTTTAAAGTATTGATAGTAAGTAAGTTAATATAATTATTCATTATCAATTATTAATTATCGATTACTTATCTGCTATTGAATTTCCCTATTTTTGTTTATATAATAAGTTAAAGATTACGATACGGAGAGAGATAAATATGTATTTTTTTACAAGTGAGGCCTGTGTTCCGATGCGTTCGCAGCCAAGTGAAGCGGCAGAAATGGTAAGCCAATTATTATTCGGCGACCTTGTGATGGGCGTTGAAAGGAAAGAAAATTGGATAAAAGTTGAAAGCCTTGAAGATAAATATGAGGGCTGGGTCTCGCAAAATATGCTTATCACAATTGATGAAGATGACCAACGGCGACTGCGTACTTGGCGTTATGTTCATGAACAAGGGCTGTTGTTGCAACTTCCTGATGGCTCAGATATGTTGCTGCCCGTAGGAGCAAGGATTCCTTATATGCTGACCAAAAATGAGAAATACGTTTTTCGAATAGGCAATCAAGAATGGCAAGCAAATATGCACAATGGCTTCAAGCCTACCTTGCCGCCTACGAATCTGCTTACAACTGCGGAACAGTTTTTGAACACCCCTTATCTGTGGGGAGGACGCGGTGGTTTTGGAATAGATTGTTCAGGTTTTACACAAGTTACGTATAGAATGCACGGAATTTTGATAGGGAGAGATAGCAGTATGCAGGCAAAACAAGGAAAAGAAGTAGCTTTTTTGGATAGGAGAGTCGGGGATTTGGTGTTTTTTCGAAAGCCCAACCAAAATAAAATTACGCACGTGGGAATTTCCAGCGTCAAGGGGGAAATTATTCACTGCTCAGGGAAGGTGCGGAAAGATATATTAACAAACGAGGGCATTGTACATAAACAAACGCAAACCCTCACACATCAATTGATAGGCATTAAGCGGTATTATTGACATCAAAAAAGGGATAAGTGATAGAGGATAAATGAGACAAAAAATGTATTTATCCATTCATTATCACATAAATTCCCAAAACTAAGAATAAGCGAATACTTATTTTTCTAGTTCATAATTCTTTTTTGATGAAGTAATAACGAAATCAATGCGTATGGCAAAGAGTTAATAATGAACAGATTATATGTATCACTCATAAGGGAGCAATGAAAAGGAAAGGTATATCACCTATCACTTATTAACTATCCCTTATATCACTTATTCTTACATGATGAAAACAGACACAGCCAAGACCAAAGTGCTTGTATTGAATCAAGATTATCAAGCGATTGGGGTATGCTCTGCCGAAAGAGCCTTTGTGTTGGTGTATTTGCACAAAGCCGAGATGTTGAAGGCGCATCCTTTATTGTTGATGCACGCCACTAGCCAAAATTTCCCTTTTCCTTCTGTCATTCGTTTGAGAAGGTACATTTCCTTGCCTTATAAAAAAGTGCAACTTTCTCGTCAAAATGTATTCAGACGTGACAGCCACAAATGTTTGTATTGTGGAAGTCATCATAATTTGACGATTGACCATGTAGTTCCAAAATCTTTGGGAGGCAGAGATTCTTGGGAGAACTTAGCTACCGCTTGCCAAAATTGTAATGCCAAAAAAGGGAATCAAACCGTTGATGAATCAGGCTTAAGGCTTCGTTATCAACCTTTTCGCCCAAGTTTTGTCATGTATTTGAGCAATTTTTCTAATAATATCCATGAAGATTGGAAACCATATTTGTATATGTAAAAAAGGATTCAGTAGCATTGGCTATTGAATCCCTTTTTTTATGTGAGATAGTTTATAGATAGTTGAGGCTGAAACCTTGCCCCCAATAACGTAAGCTACGCATTTTGTGCTGCACTTCTGCCTATGTGACGCAAAATGACAGAGTTAAGGGGTTTAGGGTTGAATTTTTTTTGTTAGGCAATATTTTCATTTTTGAATACAAAAAAAATAGTAATGGATCGTTAAAATAAACGAATCGCGGTTAATATTGAGTTGTCAAACCATAATATTAACGATTCAAAATTATGTTAGCAACTTCTTATACCATTTTGAGTTGGAAATGACGTGTTTCTCTCTACCATATAGGGCTTACTGCTTGCACTATTGAAAGAATACCTAAAAAATATACGTCTTCAATAAACCGAAATGGTATTATTCAGATCTTACCTATTTGCAGAGGCAAGTTATATCAGAAATATTAAACGACTAAGAAAACGAAAAACAATTAGGTTAAACGCATGATTTTTTCAATAGTTCGATAAATGAATCAATGTTATTGGCAAAGTGATATTTAGTTTTAGGTACAGATGTTTTAGTATATTTTTAAACTTGTTTGAGAAAATTCAAAGCGATTTTACATATAATCGTCAAATTTTTAGGTTCATATCCATTCCTAACGTGGGATTTATCCTCGCCAAAACTTACATCTAATTGCCAATGTAATTGATTTTCAATACTCCAGTATCCTCTTACTAAGGCATTGAAGTACAGCGTATTATTCTTTTATTTTTCAAAAAGAATACTCAATATATATACCATTCCTAAATAGAAATCAAAAAATTAATTATTATTTTGGGTATTTTATTAGCGTTTCATCTATTTAAAACCATACCACTTAAATTTGTTAAAGTAGACATTAAGGTCGTCATAGAAAGAAAGAAAAGCCTGCTTAGCTTGTTTAAAAGTATCAATTATGGCGAAATTTTTGCGGATAAAGTTTTTGCCTTTAAGCCAAACATCTTCAATAGGATTTTGCTCAGGAGCGTTAGTTGCAAAGCCGATACAAGTTATAAACCATTCATTTTCAGGCAAATCCTTATTCACAATGGCTAAATAGTCTTTCACTTCCTTGCTTCTATGATAAGAAGCATTATCCCATAATATCCAAAATTGCTTCGCATTTGGATACCATTTAGGCAATTCTTTTAAAAACGCTACCGTACATTGCCCATTGCCATATGGCTGCTCTTGCACGTCAATCCGCCCTATTAGAGAATTTAAAACACCATAATAACTTTGTCTATCGCGCTGATTGGTCATTTTAACCTCGATTGCCTCATTTCGCTTACCCCAAACATAACCTGAAATATCGCCATGACACAAATGTATCTCATCTTCCATCAAAACAACTATCTCACCCGATTCTATGGCTTCATAATTGGATTCCACTTTTTTTTTATCCATTCCCGTTTTTCCATAACGGATTGTTCATCCTTTTTAGGATTCACTTTTTTACTCTTATGGTGACTAAATCCCCCTAAATACAGTAACTCATAATACGACTGCTTCGATTTATATTCAACCCTATAAGTACTTCTTATATAAATAATTAACTCTTCAACACTCAAAACGCTACAGCCTTTTATATACGAAATTACACCCGCCTTCTCCTCGGCACTTAAATAACCACTACCTCCTGTATATCCTAATTTTAAACCCGAAGCTCCCTCCTTAATGTAACGTTTCTTGTAATGACTCACATAAAAATCGCTCACCAATAAAACCTCTTTTATCTTACAAACGCTATAACCTTGTTTTAGCATTTGAACACAGATACAACGTTTTACTTCTGAAGCACAACCGCGTTTTTGAAGCAATTCCAACTCCATATCACGAACAATTGATAATGATAACATACTTTTTTTTTACAAATATACTACTTCTTCCCTCTTTTACT
>JBJXHA010000456.1:0-28289 GCA_046160275.1 Bacteroidia bacterium
AAAATGCAAGAATATCGCAAAATATTTTTGTTCAACTTTCTTTTGATTTAAACACATCTTCTTCTACCTTACCTTATCTCCTAACTTTCACCTTATGCTTACTCGCCACTTCTCCATTGTATAACAACTGATATTCATATTCTCCATTTGGTAACTCAGAAAAATCAAGGGTAGCATTATAAGCACTTGCACTTAAGGTCAATCTATTCACTTCTTGTGCTTTTTCATTCAATATCACGATTTCCGCTTTTTTATCCGAATCAACAGGTAAAAAATAACTCACATTTGCATAATCACTAATGGGATTGGCATCAGGTTCAGATAAATAAAGTGTTGTTTTTATTTCTTCTTGCCCTTTGCTTACAATGCTATTTAGATCATTAGGTAAAGTAACAATATACAAATCATTATTTGTCCAAAAATCAGCTAATCCATTGACGAAGACGAGGGTACGCCCATCAGCAGACAAAGTGGGTTGATCCATTCTTAGGCGCATTTGGTCGGATTGTAATTGCAAATAGGTGACTTTATCGAAACGATTGCCATTATTTTCGACCCAATATAAACTACAATCGTGCGTAAATTTACGCCCCATACCAATCAAAAAGTGTGTCCCTTCTTTGTTAATTTGGCTAGGTCCCAACTCAAATGGGGTAGGTAATTCGTTTTCAAACACGAAACTATCCTCTCCTACCTTGCGAAAAGTAACAATCTTGCGTTTTTCGCCCCCATTATATAAATACAAATATTCGCCATCAGGACTAAGGCTAGGAGAACTCAAAAACCCATCAAACTGCCCATCTAGCATTACTTGCCTTTCATTGCTAAATGGCTCGTCCCAACTGCTACGGGTAGCATGAAACAAACTTCCGCGTGGATCTTCGGTACGAATGATATAGTAAATTTCTAACTCGCTATTGGTTAACCAACAGGAAAATTTCCCTCCTTTTTGCCCAGATTGAATCGCTACTTCTTGTTTATTGCTAAATTTCATGGAAACGTCCTCCCTTTCCATCCAATACAAATGGTCACGGTCGTCATCATTTTGCGTAAAAAACAAACGCAAACCATCGGCAGAAATCCACGGATAAGCCTCCGAAATGTTTTCTTTGTTAACTTCTGACAAAGGACGAACCTCTTTTAAGGTTACATTAGACAAATTTTCTGAAGAGATAGGCAAAAACACAGGTGACCAATCCTTTTCATCTTCCTCATAGTCAACATTATCGGGGCTTGAATTTGCAGCAACATTGCTTGGTGGAGGTGTCCCTACTATCGCGGGCGATGTTACTGTTGGCATTTCTGGCTCCTTTTGTATGGTATCTTGCACATTACTTGTATTCGTTTCTACGAGTGTTTTTTCAGGAAGAAGTGTTTCTTCTTTAGTAGGAGCAACATTGGCTACGACAGAATATTCCTCCTCCTCTTCCAAACGGTCAGTTACGGTTTCCCCTGTAGAAAGTACATCTAAAGCACTTAGTGAACTAGTACTTTCTAATTCTAATGTTTCCAAAGAAGCTATGGTTGCATCATCATCATCATCATCAAGACTACCGAGATCTGCATCATCGTCTTCCTCCATTTCTAGCAGATTTAAGTCATCGTCTCCACTATCTATGTCCATATCTAACTCATCAAATGAATCTACTTCGTCCTCTTCGGTACTTTTCTTTTCAACCCTCTTTTTTGTAAAAGGCTTCCCATTTACAGAATTTGCAGGAGGTTGAGAGAATACCAAAAGGGGAAAAGCAAGCATAAAGCACCAGCAAAAGATTCGAGTAACTAATTGCATATCTTGTAGTAATAATATAGTGTATAAGGTACGATTATGAAGTTATAATTGTGATTAGGCAATAAGGCGGTAAAGATAACAAAAGATTTGAAAACTAGAATAAAATTATTTTCAGAGCGTAATAATTTTGAATAACTTTCTTTTTTTGGTAGTGGCATAAATGTAATGCTGTACGGGCTGCTTTAGCTGCCGCTACAGGTTTTAGTTAGCATTACATTTGAAGGACTACCCTTTTTTTAATAGACAAAACATAGTGAAAAGAAAGAATTTCGAGTTTTTGGGATGTTTTATTTGGAATCTAAGTAAAGAAATGATAGCTTTGCCCTAACGAGAAATAAGAAAAATCCCATAGAAATTGAGAGGTTTTCTCGTTTCCTGTTTTACCGTCATTTTTTTAGTATGAAAAAAGTATTATTAATTCCCATTTTGCTCGCAATGGGGCTACCTCTTTTCGCACAAAGCATTAGCCCACACGTAATTGCCTCCACAGGAGGACAATTTAGTCAAACCACCGCCCAGCTAGAGTTTACTGTTGGAGAAGTTGCAATAGCAACATACAACATCGGCAGTAACTTGCTCTCTCAAGGTTTTCATCAGCCTATTATCGTGGTTGATGCGATTGATGACGCACTCATAGGTTTTTCTATGAATGTTTATCCTAACCCGACTACACAAAGTCTCTTGTTAGAAAGTGATGCTCCCTTGCCAAGTAACTTGCATTTTTTGCTTGTTGATGCAAAAGGAAGCACTATTTTAACAGGAGATTGGCAGAAAAATGAAACGCAAAAGGCATTAGATTTGAGCCAATTAGCAGAAGGAACTTATTTTCTTCAGTTGATTCACACACAAAGTACCGCAACACGTACCTTTAAAGTACAAAAATTATCCCGTTAATCTTTTCTTATTAAATCACAATGAAAAAATTCACACAACTTCTTTTATGCATGGGCTGTTTTTCTACTTTATTTGCCCAAGCACCCCAAAAATTTAATTATCAAGGTGTTGCTCGTTCTGCCATAGGCGTAGCACTCCCCAACCAAGCCATTTCGGTACGTCTAAGCGTATTAGATGGAAGTGCTTCAGGCGCAACAGTTTATAGCGAAACGCATAGCGTTACTACAAATTCATTAGGCTTATTTAACATTGCGATTGGCGGCGGAACACCCGTAGCAGGAACATTTAACGCCATTAACTGGGCTGGAAATAGCAAATTTCTCAAAACAGAATTAGACCCTGCAGGCGGCTCGGCTTATCTTACGATGGGAACTACCCAATTTTTGAGCGTGCCTTATGCCATGACTGCGAACACTGCGAACACTGCCAATAGTTTAACTACGCCCCCTTCGCTTAGCTTAGACGATTTATCTAACGTAAATGTCCCTGCACCGACTGTAGGGCAACAATTGCTTTGGAATGGAACAAACTGGGTAGCAGGAACAGCAACTGCCGCAGGTGATAACTGGGGAGCGCAAAGTGCGGCGGTAGGAACTGCACTTATAGGAAATGGTACTGCAGCAAGCCCTTTAAACCTAGCAGCACAAGGTGCAACCTCAGGACAGGTATTAAAATGGAATGGTACTGCATGGACACCTGGTACTGATAATACAGGTGCAGGAGGTTCTTATACCGCAGGTACGGGGATTAGCATTACAGGTACTACAATTAATAGTTATTGGACATTTGCTGCCAATAATTTATACAATAACAATACAGGAGTTGTGGGTATTGGAACGACAAGCCCAGCCGCAACAACTAAGTTTTCGGTAGTTAGTACCCTTGAAAATGCAGGCACTTTTGCCACAAATTCTACCTCAACCAATGCGGCAGCACTCGTAGGAAGTTACGCAGGTACTACGCAGGTAGATGGTATAGGGGTATTAGGAAATTCTGTTCCTCAAGATTATTATGGAATTGGTGGGCTATTTACAGGTGGATACATAGGTGCTATTGGAACAGTACAAAATGCTTTAAATGACGATTATACAGGCTTAGTAGGAAGTGTTACGCCATCGGCAGGCGGTACAGGCGCTTATGTCGGGGTAAATGGAAATGCCGATGCAGAAAGTGGGATAGCTGCAGGTGGAAATTTTGTAGGTAGTGGAGATGCTTCGTTAGGAATAATTTTGGGCTTAGTAGCAGAAGTAAGCGCAATCAATAGCCCTACTTTAACCGCTTATACAGATTTGGGAACACCCGGTGCTTATTTGCTAGGAAACGCAGGGCGCGGCGGGTATGCTTCTAATACAGGGTCTTATACATTTGGCACAGGTACAATAGGTACGGGATTTTTCGGAATTAGCAGCCCAACAACAACTGCCAACTATAGCATTGGTTTGGCAGGACAAGGCGAAGCAGGAACAACTTCTTCTACGGGTGCTGAATTTTATGGCGTTTCTACGGGAGGAGCTTATGGGTTAGGGTTATATGCAACTGCTTCTGGTGGCACAACCAACTATGCAGGCTATTTTGACGGAGATGTAGAAGTAAATGGAAACCTTTCTAAAGGGGGAGGTACTTTTAAAATTGACCACCCGCAAGACCCTGCAAATAAGTATTTGCTTCATAGCTTTGTGGAAAGCCCTGATATGATGAACATTTATAATGGAAATATCACGACTGATGCAAATGGTATGGCTACGGTAACATTGCCTGCTTATTTCGAGGCGTTAAATATGGATTTTCGCTATCAATTGACGACTATTGGCACTTTTGCACAAGCAATTGTGGCAAACGAGGTGCAAAGCAATCAATTTACCATTCAAACTGACAAACCAAATGTAAAAGTAAGCTGGCAGGTAACAGGGGTAAGAAAAGATGCTTGGGCAAATGCGCACCGAGTTGTACCTGAAATGGACAAAGTAGGTGCTGAAAAGGGCAGATACTTGCACCCTGAATTGTTTGGCTTAGGAAGAAGTGCTTCTATTGGGGAAGTTTTCTCTTCGGCAAAAGGAGAATTAAAACCATCAACGCCAGTCAAACTTAATTTACCATCAGGTGCGAATAAAAACAAAGTAAAATAAACTTTTCTTGTTTGTTTTATTCATAAATAATTGGGTTAAAATTCATCTCCTAGACGAATTTTAACCCAATTATTTATGAAAAATAGTATAACTCAGTAAGAACTGGTTTATGTTAAGTAATTTACCAAAAGTATTAAGTCATCATAAGCAACTGATAATCAATTATTTTAATCATTATCAATTCTCCATTACTAATTATCAATTACTTAATATCTTAATCCAAAGCATTGATAATGAAAAGATTAAAGGCATTTCCCGTTTTCCATTATCAATTATTAAATTTCCATTACTTAAAGTTTACAACATTCCCAACTCCAATTTTGCCTCCTCGCTCATCAAATCTTGCGACCAAGGTGGGTCAAATGTCAAATCAATCGCAACAGATTCTACCCCTGATACGCCTTCTACTTTTTGCTTTACTTCAGCAGGCAATTCTTCTGCCGCAGGGCAAGCGGGGGCAGTTAAAGTCATTACAACGGTAACTTTCCCTTCTTCTTGCACCAAAACATCGTAAATTAACCCCAAATCGTAAATATTTACAGGAATTTCGGGGTCAAAAACGGTTCTAATTTGCGCAATAATTGCTTCTTTATTAATGATAACCATGTTGAGTGGATAGTTGAGAATTGATAGATGATAAGTGATTGATAAATAATTGTTTATAAAAAAAGAAAAAGTGCATAGATGAAAACTTCGCTTATCACTTTTCTATTATCCCTGATTAAGCGTCATTTGATAAGCCAAAATGCCGCTTGCAATGGCAACATTTAGTGATTCAGCTTGTCCTTTTTTTGGAATATTAACATACTGTAACCCTTGAATCGCTTGAATTTTTGCCGAAATCCCCTTTGCTTCATTGCCCAATAATAGGCTTTGATTTGCTTGAAAATGTACTTGCGGCAAAGGTGTTCCCTGCATATCAGCCACCCAAATTTTGCCCGCATTCTCTTCAATTATCTCATAAAACCTATCTGGATAAAAAATGTTCAAACGAAAAATTGCGCCCATACTTGCCCGTAATACTTTGGGGTTGAGAAAGTCTGCCGTATCGGGGCTACAAAGAATTTGAGCAATTCCAAACCAGTCGGCAATGCGCAAAATTGTTCCCAAATTACCAGGGTCTTGAACATTTTCTAACAAAAAAGAGGTGTTTGCTAAGCTAATTGTTGGTTTCTGTTGCCAATGAGAAGGGAAACGAATCACAGCGATAATTCCCTCAGCCTGAACCTGTTCTGATAATTTATAAAAATCGCTTTCTTGCGCAGAAAATACCTCACAAGGAAAAAAATCAAACGAAATTTTTTGCGCAAGCTCCTTTTCTTGTTTGGCATTTACAATTACTGCCTCTATTTCAAAACCTGATACCAAACTCTCTTTTACAAGTTTAATTCCTTCAATTATGAACAAAGCTGACAAATTTCGATATTTCTTATGCGAAAGTGAGCTAAAAAGTTTTAATTTTGCCTTCGAAATCGGTTGCAGCATATCTGTGAACTTTATCTAATCAGGTTATGAGTAAAGAAAATTTAGCAAAGTGTTGCCTTTTGGTAATACCATTTTTAGGCAGGTTACACTTAGATCAGCGCGTAAAATTAACACTTTTTTCGCTGATTGCGCTTATTTTTTTTAATGGCTGCACAACCATTCGTTTTGTTGATGAGGATAAGTTACTGCTCAAAAAAGACCCCAAAGTTGCTGGCAATAAAGCACTTAGCGCAGATGAAGTTTTGGCTGTTACGCGCACTAAAGCCAATCGAAAAATGTTTTTGGGGCCTAAAACTTTTTTATATTTATACAACCTAGGGAGAATTTTGCAAGAAGATGAAAAGATTTTACGCTTAAAACAGCCCATTATGCGTTTTGAAGGCGTTCAATTAATCAATGATTCCTTAGCAAAAGTATTAACCAAAGACGTAGGTGAACCGCCTGTAACCTTAGACACGGCATCTTTGAAAAAAGACAGTGCGGCAATTTATAAACTGTATTATGCCAATGGCTTTTTGCACCCTCAAATATCGGATTCAATTAAGCACATTGATAACTTATTTGAAACCCAAAAAGCCTTAGTAACTTTTCACATTAAAGAAGGTACTGCCTATCAAATTGAGGGTTCTGATTACTCAATCACCTCGCCCATAGTAAAAGGAATTTATGAAAAAGAAAAAGAGAAGAGCCTAATTAAGAATGGAGAACGTTATAAACACAGTACTTTTGAGGGAGAAAGAGGGCGCATCACACAATCTATGCGAAACAATGGTTTTTTTGCTTTTGCGCCTGATTTTATTTCTTATTTGGTGGACACTTCTGACCTAAAGCAAACCGTGCCTGATGTTCGAAATATAAAGGTTTCAACCCTCATTGTAGGTGAACCTAAACAGTACAAAATTAGAGAAGTTGCCCTCACAATTAATTCCTCTTCATCAGATGCAGGCGATTTTTTTGCACAATTCAGAACAGATACCCTCACCGAAAAAGGCTTGGATTTCTATCGTATTGCCCCTAATAGATTTATAGAGAGAAAACCGATGAAGTTAAAGGTATTTATTGACTTACTAAACGAGTTAAACTTTGACTTCATTTGCCGAAAAATTACCGTAAAAGAGGGCGATTTATATTCTTTAGAAGAACAAATTAAAACGCAAAAGGCACTACAAGCCTTGACCATGTTTCAGTTTGTTACCATTAGCTTTTTGCCGAATGAGGAAAAGTCAACCCTTGATATGCTGATAACCATTAAGTTAGCTCCAAGATATGAGTTTAAATACGGGGCAGAGATTTTTGGGTTGGTAGGAAATGATAACAATGCTTATGGGGTAACTTCCAACCTTCCCGCTTTTGGTTTGAATGCAAGTTTACGCAATCGGAACGCTTTTGGTCATTCTGAACAATTTGAAAGTTCTATTGGTGGCTTGGTGAGTGCATATCGCGCACAAGGGGACATTTGGTATGCTTACTATGAGTTGAGGGGCAAACTTAACCTTGAATTTCCGCGCCTTATTACGCCATTTTCAAAAATTAATCGGAAAGATTTAAGCCCCTTATCACCCAAAACGGGCATTAGTGGTTCTTTTCGGGTAGAAAATCGAGTAGAATATGAACGCTATACTTTTAGCATTTCTCCTATCAATTATCGTTGGAATACGAAGTCATTTCGTACCCTTGAGAATATACAACTTTCGCTTCTTTCCTTAGATTTTGTTGCTGTAGCGAATGTAAATAGCGCATTTCAAGAACTTTTGAATAAATTTCCTCAAACACAACGCGACTTTGCCTCTCGTTTTCTATCTCGTGATGTGATTTTTACCTATACGCACTCTAATTATACAGAAACGCGCAAAAAAGCGACCCATTTTCTTAAAATTACTGCCGAAGAAGGAGGAATCGTTCCCTTTGTCATTGATTGGGCTACGAGTTTTATTCAATGTCCCACTTGCGATAATAATTTCAAAGACCATTATTTGTTAGGAAATCGAGATCAACAGCAACGCATTGACTATGGTCAGTATTGGAAACTATCGGCTGAGGGGAAATATCATTATCCCTTGTGGAAAACAGGAGCTTTGGTGGGGCGCACTTTTTTGGGAGCTTCGGGGACAATGGGTTATTCTTATACAGCGCAACTCGTGCCTTATCAAGTACGCTTTTTTGCAGGGGGACCGAATTCTATGCGAGGTTGGTTATCAAATACTTTGGGTCCAGGAACGACCAATTTGCTGGCATCTTCTAGCCAAGATAGTTTAAATGCGCTACCTGGTGGGGAATATATGTTTGAACTCAATGCAGAACTTAGGTTTAACACATTTTCTTATATTCAGCCTTCTATTTTTACGGATATTGGAAATTTGTGGTTTACGAACAAAGATTTTGTGAAAAGGCAAAGTTTACTAGGAGAAAAGGCAGTCCTAGACAGAAATAATTTTGTGTTGGGTTGGGACATTGGCACAGGTTTGCGCATGGATTTTTCTTTCCTTATTTTTCGCCTAGACTTTGCGCAACAAATGTATCGCCCTGCTGTTAAAGCCTTTTTGTGGCAGCCAAGCCGCTTTTTTGGAGAGGGAGATCGTTTTACCCGCTATTCACAAATTCAAGTAGGAATTGGGTATCCTTTTTAGCAGTTTCATGCGCCTTCCCATAAATATCACCATGCTACTTTGCTTGGTATGCAAAACAAAAAGGTTAAAGTTGGCAAAACTTTAACCTTTTTATACTTATGCTATTGTTGTTTATTCAAAATAATACGCTTATCCCCTAGCCTACCTAATACTACTATCTTTAGGTTTCATCGGAGCAGGTTTGGGTGGAGTTGAGGTCGCTCCTGGTTTGGTAGTTGTAGTTGCTGTCGGTTTAACAGATGTAGTGGTGGTTGGTTTTACCGTAGTAGTAGTTGTCGGTTTAGTTGTAGTTGTTGGTTTTACCGTAGTGGTGGTTGTCGGTTTAGTCGTAGTAGTCGTTGTGGGTTTTACAGAAGTTGTAGCAGGTTTCGGCGTTACTGTAGGAGTTGTATTCGGTTTTACCGTAACGCTTGCAGGCGGAACTGAAATTGGCTTAGTAGGTGTTGTTACCGTAGTCGTGGTGGTAGTAGTCGTTGCAGGTGTGGAAATCGTAGTACTAGGCAACTTTTTCTTTAAATAAGGACGATGTTTCTCTGCAATGGTACGCATTACTCTATATTGTCCTGACGAAAATTTATAATCACAACAAGCATCATAATACGCCATGAAATTGTTAATCATGGGTTTATAGTGATTTCCATACGGGTCTTTTTTATCCCCAGTATAGGAACAAGAACGAACATCAATGTTACCTGCATCAAAAGGATCAGCGGGTGTATCACAAATCAAATCGCCCGCCGTTGAGCAATTTGAGCCATCTGCTTTTTCATCTGTAATCATTCCACCACCAGTAGAAACACTGTTAAAAGTGTGCATCAAGGTAAAAAAGTGTCCCATCTCATGCGCCAATGTTTTCCCATTATCAACGGTACGAGATGCCAAGCAAATCAAATCGCGGTTTCTTCCATTCGGAGAATATTCAAAATCAACAGGATAGGTAAAACCATTCAACATTCCTCCATCAGATGAGTTATCTACCAAATAGATATTAATGGCATTCTTCTTATTATTAGCATCAAAAATATCCTCAATATAACTATTTCCTAATTCGTAATAAAAATTCTCCAAATTATAATGTGTCGTCACATTACTAATACCTACCACTTTAAAATTGATATAAATTTTACCAAATATCTCATTCAAATGCTTTACTGCCGCCACAATTTTGTCTTGTGACGCGCCTGATTGCCCATTTGGGCTTAATACATGAAATTGAATTGCATAGTATAGTTGTTCGGGAATTCCCCCTGGTTCTAAAGCTCTTGAGCTTGTTTCGTCCTTATCCAGTCCCCATTTATTATACAAGCCCATCAATCGTTCCAAAAATTTTGCCCTTTCTTCGGGTTTTCCTTGCCCTTTTACTTTCACATCAAACATATCTGGGCATCGCAAAGCCGAAGCTGCATTTGCACTCACAATTTTCAGCGAATCTTCCGCACGCGCTGATGTTTCCCCAGAAAAAGAATCGCAAGCCGTAAAACACAATAAAAATGCAGAAAAACAGCCAACCAAGATGGATGAAGTCAATGTATGTTTCATACCTAGTAAATAATTGAAAATAGATGATAAAAAGAGATAATGTGTTGAAGAATTAATAAGTCACTCATAATCAAGCGCATCAAATTCTTAGTACGAAAAAAAGTACAAAAACATCGTACATTCCGCAAAGTTACGGGTTTGAAATAAAAAAACAACTCTTTTTGCAAATCAATAAACAAAAAAACTGTATTTTTGCCTAGTCTAAAAAAGGAAATCCATTCCCTTTTTAGGCTAAATATCTAATACTCATGCCATATTCTCCCGTTCTGCTGCATATCAAAAACAACCGACTCGCTGCGTTGAGTGCGGCTTATCTTTTCTTGTGGATATTATTGGCAACTTTTGCTTACTTTTTTATTCCCGATGCCACAACGAATGCCAATTTTCAAATCGTGGAATTGGGGAAACAAGCACCTTTTAGCCAAGCAAAAATTTTGAGATTGCCTATTTTGCCTAGCCCTGAGCAACCTAACCTTTTTCAGCAATTATTGACAGGTAAAACACAAAATGCAACGGCTATTTTGCTTCAAACAGAAAAAAGTATCGCAATAAAGGAAGGAAGGGTATATTTTACGCGTAAAAATGGCAATGAAGAAAGTCTTTCGCTTTCAAAATGGGGAGAAAACAACCTATCACTTCCTACTTTCAAACAAAAATATATAGAAATACGCACCTTTTACTTAGGAACTGACGGATATGGGCGCGATGTATTAAGTAGGTTGGTACTAGGCGCAAGAGTAAGCCTTACAATTGGTATTTTAGCCGCTTTATTGAGCGTTTTGATTGGTACATTGATTGGGATTTTGGCGGGTTATTTTGGCGGTATAGTAGATAAAACGCTAATGTGGCTGGTATCAGTCGTTTGGTCAATCCCTACTTTATTGATGGCGATTGTATTGGGTTTTGTGCTAGGAACTGGTTTTTTTCAGCTCTTATTGGCAATTTCTTTGTCAGTATGGGTGGAAGTTGCGCGAATGGTGCGGGGACAGGTATTAAGTGTCAAAAATTTATTATACATAGAAGCAACGCAAGCAATGGGTTTCCCCGCTTGGCGCGTGATGTTTAAACACCTTTTACCCAATGTATTAACGCCGATTATTATTCTAACAGTAGCCAATTTTGGTTCTGCCATATTAATTGAATCAGGTATGAGTTTTTTGGGCTTAGGCTTAGATAGTTCTACGCCAACTTGGGGTAGAATGGTCTATGAAGGCTACACTTTCATCGTCTTTGAGCATGGAAAATGGCTCGCTATTTTTCCGGGACTTGCGCTTGTTTCCATGGTCGTAGCAATTAATTTATTAGGAAATGCCCTCAACCGACTAAATTAATGGATAATTAATAATGGAAAAAGGGAAATGATTTCAACTTGCTTATTATCAATACATTGAGTAAAGTATTAACATAAACTAATTCTTACAAGTGCTTGCGTTTCATTACGTTTTTACCACTACCCAAAATATTTTTCTGCCTTTGGCGTTAGCTTTTTGAGTTTACTAATTCTTCTTAACTATGCGTTATTTTTTAACTACTTTCGCGTTCTGCTTCATGTTCTGTTTTTCTTTTGCGCAAACCCCACCCAAAATTACAGACTACGAAAAGATCTTCCCCAAAGATTTTCCTCGTGCAATTGCTTTTTTGAAAAAAAATAAGCCCCTTATTGCGCAAATGTGTGAAACGTATCAAGTTCCAACACAAGCGATTTGCGTTGCGGCTGCGGAATTATTGCGTTATGATGAATTGCAAGACCGCGCAGAAATCATGGGAAATAAAATTTTATATCGAAATTTTGGGGAAAAATATTCCGATTTTTCGATAGGTTATTTTCAAATGAAGCCTTCTTTTATCGAAAAATTGGAAAAATGTGTGCAAACAGAGGCTTGTTTGAAGCAGGAGTTTGGGACAATATTTCAATACAAACCTACCGATTCGGCAGAAATTCGGGGGGAAAGGGTGCAACGCCTTGAGAATGCAACTTGGCAGCTTCGATATCTGATTTGTTTTTATAAATTAATGCGCCATCGTTTTCCTCTAGCCGCGCAAACTGAGGCTTATCGCCTACGCTTTTACGCTACAGCCTACAATCATGGCTACGAAAAAGGCAGTGCTGACATTATGTTATGGATGGATAAAAAGGTGTTTCCCAAAGGCTTATCAGGAGGTTACACACAATACGCATTTTCAGATGTAGCAAATTATTTCTATGTAAATTGGCAAAGATTCAGCAATCAGTAAAACTTTAAAAAAAGGATATTTTTGCAAAATTGCCATTCCTTCAAGATTAAAAAGGTCAAAAATCGCGTACTGTGCACATTTTTCTTGCATATATTCAAAAACCTTTGCAATTTTACGACACTAAACAATGAGCAGTCACCAATAAACAGTTATCAGGAAGCGAACTTACAAGCCCAAACTGATAACTGATAACTGATAACTGATAACTGATAACTGTATTTATGAAATTATATTTTTCTTTGTTTTGCTTCCTTTTGCTCACGCAATTTTCTGCTTTTTCGCAAGAATTATTGTGCAAAGTAACCATTAACGCAACCCAAGTGCAAGGGGATAAAGAAGTGTTTGACAATATGCAAAACGCAATTACGCGCTATTTGAACCTTACAAAATGGACAAATGATAGTTATGAACCCAATGAGCGCATCAAATGTTTCATTAACATCGTAATAACGAAGCGTGATTTGGATAATTTTAATGCAACTGTAAATATTCGTTCAGTTCGCCCTGTCTATAATTCCACCTACGAAACTTCCGTAGCCAACCTTTCAGACAAGGATTTTAGTTTTGTTTATATTCCTTTTCAAGAATTACAGTTTTCGGACAATACCTATACTGATAACCTTACTTCTTTGCTAAATTATTATGCCTATATGATTATTGGCTTAGACTACAATAGTTTTTCGGCAAATGGCGGAACGCCTTACTTCCAAAAGGCACAAGTAATTGCAGATTTGGCAGGTGCAGCAAATAGTGGCGACGGCGGTTGGAGTTCTACGGGAAATATAAAAAATCGCTACTGGTTGGCAGAAAATATGTTAAATACCTCGTATAAAGGTTTTCATACTTGTATGCAAAAATATTACCGCGAAGGTTTGGACAAAATGGAATCTGACCCAATGAAAGGGAGAAAAGCTATTTTGGATGCAGTAAAAGAAATGCAAAAAGTATATAAACAAAACCCCATGTTGTATTGTATTCGTATCTTTTTTGATGCAAAGTCGGAGGAGATGATTTCGGTATTTGGCAAGGCGCTCATGCCTGATAAAACCGCCTTTTTACAACTCATGCAAGAAATGGATCCGGGTAATAATGCCTATAATGCCATTATGGACATGAAGTAATTCATGTTAACATTAGCCATTTTAAACAAAAATAAAATATTATAATACCTCAATTATGGTTACTAAATTTGGTTTTACACTAATGACTATCCAAGAATTTGAAGAATGGGTAGCGAAACGTAGAGTGGTAAGAACCGTTTTAACGGTACAAGAACACCATACATATAGCCCAAGCTACAAACTTTTCAAGGGAAATAATCATTTTGAATTACAAAGAGGAATGAAAAATCATCACGTCCAAAACAATGGATGGATGGACATTGGGCAGCATTTTACCACATTTCCCGATGGTATGATTATGACAGGGCGAAATTTAGAGGCTTCTCCTGCTTGTATTACAGGGCAAAACCAACACGCAATTTGTCTAGAACATCTTGGAAATTTTGACCTTAACCAAGATGAAATGACGGATGCTCAAAAAGATACAATCGTGAGAATGACTGCGGCGCTTTGTAAACGTTTTAATATCCCTGTTAATGTTAATGGCATTGTATATCATCATTGGTTTGACTTGAAAACGGGGGCAAGAAATAATGGGGCTAAAAATAACAAAAGTTGCCCAGGTACGGGATTTTTTGGCGGGAATAAGGTAACTGATTGCACAAAAAACTTTTTGCCTTTGGTGCAAGCCCAGTTAAAATCCCCTATTTCAAGTAATATCCCACCTGCTCCTGCTGTTATCCTAAAATATGTGAGTGTTACGGAAGATACGCTGAATATTAGAAACGCGCCTTCCTCTTCTGCTGATAAAGTGGCAGACAAAGAACCTGCAACCATAGGAACAGTGTTGAGGGTATTCAAGGAAAATGAGGGTTGGTATAAAATCTCAAATACGCAGGAGCATTGGGTGAATGGCAAATATACGGTCGAGGTAAAATATGCCGTAGTTAATTCGGACACTTTGAGTGTGAGAACAGGACCTGATAAAAGCTATTCAAAGTTAGGTTCTCTAAAAAAAGGAGAGAAGGTTTTTGTGTTTGAGGAAGAAAATGGCTGGTGTAAAATCAGTTTAGATGATAAATGGGTGAATAAGAAATACTTAACTTTATAAATTGCTAGACATAGCATTTGATATTCATGAAAAAAGATACACATTGCTCCTACTGTGGAACAGTTTTTGAGGCAGAAAATTACCCCAAAAACTGTTCCCATTGTGGACAAATTACTTATATTAATCCTTTGCCTGTGGCAGTTACATTGTTAACTGTAGGCAAAGGATTGCTGGTTTTAAAAAGAAACATCGAACCTCAAAAAGGGCATTGGGCATTGCCGGGAGGTTTCATGGAAATTGGTGAAACTTGGCAACAGGCAGTTGTAAGAGAATTACAGGAAGAAACAAACATCGAAATTTCGGCAGAAAAAGTGCAGTTTTTCGATTTGTTGAGCAATCCACAGGGAACAGTTATGTTAGTGTTTGGCTTAATTCAAACGCCTGAACATTTTGCTTTACCCGATTTTAAAGGAAATGAAGAAGTCAGCGAATTAGCTGTTATCACCGAATTTCAAGAATTGGCTTTCCCTTTGCATACGGAGGCTGTGAGAAATTTTTTTAAGATTTCTTCTTAACCAAGTCCAAAGCTTTTTCCAATACTTTATCATTTTTCCCATTCCACCAATGCTCGCCCTGTCTAACTACATAGTAGTCAGGTTGTAAGGTCTTTCCGTTTGCTTTGGAAAAGTCTATCTTGTGAGAAGACTTACAAGTTGGAATCAACATTTCGAATCGCGTATTTGGCAATTTGAAACCTACTTTTTGCAAAGCATAGCAGCCCCAATAAGCACCTCCGCAAGGCTCGCCAATATAGGTACCTATCCCTAAATTATGCGATTTTGACAACAACTGCGAAGTAGCAGAATAGGACTCTGAGTCCATTAGAAAAAATAAATTCCCTTTAAATAACTGCTGCTGAATCGGCTTTTGCTTGGTGTTCGACTCGTTTGAATGCGTAAAATATTCACCACGATTAGGCTTAAAATAGAGCCAGCCCAAAGGCAGTGCGAAAGGCATAAAAGCCAACATATTACGAACATAATTCGTTTTCTTAAACTCTACCGTATCCGTCAAAGTGAAAGGTTTATCGTACAAGCGACGAATGACGCGTGGCGGATTGGAAACAAAGCCTCCCCTATTTCCGCGAACATCTATAATTAAATTATTTACCTTTTTTTGTTGAAGCGAATCAAAAACCTTGTGAATTTGTCGGTTAAAGCCCCATTGTGGAATGTCCCACGCTTTTCCATAGCGAAAAGAATTAATCGTTAATACGGCTGTCTGTAAGCTATCTATCCATTTGATATTCAGATTTTTAGGGCTTTTATAGGGATAACGTTTTTTGAAAATTTTTGCCATCTCTTTACTAGGAACACAGTCAAAAGTCTTTTTTATGAGGGTTTCGCCATCATCAGAGCGAAGCGTAAGCGAAAAGCTACTATCTGTGCCAAAATTGCGGGTATAATAAATCCAAAAATTAAGTGTGGCACTTCGCCTTCCATACAAACCATAATCTGTAATCGTCTGCTTTTCAAAACGTTGAATATATTCTTCGATGGATTTTCCATTCATTTCTACCACTTCCATACCTTCTTTTAGGGTAGAATCTTTGCTGAGATTATAACGCAATTTTATTTTCTCTCCATCAGGGAAAAAACGAAAAGGAAACTCTTTCTTATTACGTTTTTTATGTGCTTTCCCCATGTAAAAAGCAGTATGCGCATCGTGTACATAGTGCATGAGTTCTGCCATGAGTTGGTATGCTTCAGAAACCGTGAGAGAATCGGGTAGGTTTTTCGTTTTTTCTTCAAAAATGGCTTCAAAAGTAGTCTTCTCTGTATAACGGTAGGCATTTGGATGCACTTTCTCCAATTTTCTTTTCAAATAAGCGACATCTTCACGGATTTCCTTCGCCGAATATTTTTGTGAAAAAGAAAACAGTGGAACAAGAAAAAGCAATAGCACTAAGTAACAAGATTTTATCATAAATTTATGCTTGAGTTTTAAGTAATTGATAATTAATAATGAAGAATGGATAATGATTAATGCTTTTGATTATCAAGTGTTTATGATAATTTAAAAACCTTAATCCTTTTGATAAAGTACTTTATACATAAATAATTACAAAACAATTCAGAAGAATTTACACAACTAGCTCTTAATCTGTGAGTTGTGTAAATTCTTCTGAAGCGGAGCAAACAAAACATAAAGATAACTTATTTTTTGCTCAAATCTATCATTTTTCTTACTAATACATGAATACGACTATTGCTTACCTGATACAACATTTTGTTGCTGTGTAAGTAAAAAATGCCTAATGCCAATACCCCTACGAAAAGCCAAAGTGTGGGCGAAATAAAGGCGTGTTTATGCGGCAAATTGAAGAGCAAAATGGGGAAAGCTATGAGCGCGATGACATAACTCCATTGCACATATTTAGAAATAAGATAGACTACAATCGCAATTAGCGTACAAATTAAGGTAGAAAGTGGGTGAATACAAAGCAAAACGCCAATCGCACAACTAATGTCATTGTTGGGTTTAAATTTGGTGAAAATAGGAAAATTCTGCCCTAAAATTGCCGCTAATCCAAACGAAAGCATAAAAATAGGATATTGTGTAAGCGTCAATCTCCCCCAGTCCATACAAGCCATAATTGCCAATGCGGGTGCAATTGCTCCTTTGGCGATTTCAAGACCTAATGCCCAAAAACCTATTTTGGGAGAAATCGTTTCATAGACATTGCCCCACGAAGCTTGTCCATTTCCATGTTCTCGAATGTCTATTCCGTAACGTAACTTAGTGATAATTAATGAAATGGGTAACGAACCTATTAAATAGGCGACTGCGGTAAGGAATAAAATATATAAATAGTGCATAATAAAATATGAACAAATCGTTAAGGAATGCAAAGTAAATGTTTATTTCTATCTTATGCAAATCTTAACGCACAGGGTTTTCAACGATTTTTCACGAAAAAATGTTGCATTTATTTCTTGAAAAGAAACCATTCAAGCCGTATATTTGGCTGTTCATACAAAAAAACTTACCAAACGTGCAAAAAAATGGTAATTTTAACCGCGAATTGCGTTAGGTTTCCATAGGCAACATCTAGGCTTGTTCTTTCGTTAAGTGCTTGTTTGCTTAATGATTTATTCACCAATACGTTTTTTTTTCTACATTATTTATTAATATCTATATTCGAATGAAAAGAATTAGTACATTTTTGACATTCTTACTGTTCTCTTACACTTCCATTTTTGCCCAAGTTTATATTAATGAGTATTCGTGTTCTAATAAAACCACGATTACGGATAATTATGGCGAAAATGAAGATTGGATAGAATTGTACAATGCCGGAGCTACTGCGGTAAATTTGGGCGGCTATTTTTTAAGTGATAAGCCAACTGATCCTACTAAATGGATGATTCCAGCAGGTCTAACTTTGAATGCGGGTGCAAGGAAATTGATTTGGGCTTCAGGTTTGGACATTGTGGTAGGGACAAATTATCACGCCAATTTCAAGCTTACGCAAATGCGCCAAGAATCAATTATTTTGGCTGATGCATCAGGAACAATTATAGACCAAGTAGCCTTAATTCCTACCCTAAGAAATCATTCTCGTGGGCGTGTGACTGATGGCGCGGCAACTTTTGGGGTATTTACGACTCCTACTCCGAATGCGGCAAATGCAAACGCTTTTCAAGAATACGTAGAAAAGCCTGTTTTTAACCTAGCAGGTGGCTATTATAATGGGGCGCAGTCTATCACTATTACCTGTGCTACCCCAGGTGCCGAAATTCGCTATACCTTAAATGGTACGATGCCAACGGCTGCTTCTACACTTTATGCAGGAGCAATTAACATTATACAAGATTCTTGTATTCGCGCCATTGCCTTGATTCCAGGAAGTACAACACTCGCACCCAGTTTCTCAGAAACAAATACTTACCTCATTGACAAAACCTATACCTTACCTTTGGTTTGTGTAGCAGGGACTTTTACAGGCGGCGGCGGATTGTTTAATACAGGCAACGAGATAATGAATTCCTTTGAATATTATGACGAAAACCATGTATTTCAGATGGAAATGGACGGAGATATGCGAAGACATGGAAATGACTCATGGGCATATAGCCAAAAAGGGATGCGTTTTTATGCCCGTGACCAGTATGGGAAAGAAAATAATATGGCGTATAATTTCTTCCCAAACCAAACCACTCGTGATGAATATGATGTGATTATTCTCAAAGCCGCAGGCTCGGATAACTTCCCCGATGGAGGCTCTAATCCTCCCACACGCTGTGCACACATTCGTGATGCTTTTGTGCAATCTGTTTCTGATAGATACAATTTACAGATTGATTCTCGTAAGGTTCGTTCTTGTTTGGTATATGTAAATGGACGTTATTGGGGGGTATATGAATTGCGTGAGCGCATTGATGCCGATTATACCGAATATTATTATAATCAAGGCGAAAATGACATTGATATGTTGCGCTTTTGGGGAGGACTGAATGTGGAATATGGAAGTGATTCGGGTTGGGTAAATCTTTATAACTTCGCTACCACACAAAACCTTGCCGTTCCCGCAAATTATGCCCACGTAGAAGACAGACTGGATTTAATAGGTCTGATTGATTATTTTGTTTTGAATACCTATGTAAACAACTCAGATTGGTTGAACTGGAACTCGTCTTGGTGGCGAGGACGTAAACAAACCGCAAATACCCCTAAAGTAAAATGGAAATATCAAAACTGGGACGTGGATAATTGCTACAACCTAGGGCAGAATTATACGGGACTTCCTTCTACCAATTTCACAAATGACCCCTGTGAAGTAACCGACCTCCCGCAATTCCAAAATGCTGGCTCGGACATGGGGCATGTGGACATTTTTAATGCCTTGATGGTGAATCCAGTTTTCCGAGATTTATACATCAATCGTTATTCAGAATTGATTAATACCGCCTTTAATTGTGTCACCATGTTGGCGCATTTTGACTCGATGGTAGCACACATTGACCCCGAAATGAACAAACATTGTACGCGTTGGGGGGGGACTTATACGCAGTGGCAAAATAATATTGTCTATCTGCGTAACCAAATTTCTGGGCGTTGCGCTGTAATTGATACGGGTATGATTGATTGCTTTAATGTAACAGGTCCTTATAATGTAACGATGAGTGTTGCTCCCGTAGGAAGCGGAACGATTCAAGTAAGCACACAAAATCCTACTTCTTATCCTTTTACTACGGATTTCTTTGGAGGAGTTAATATACCTTTTATCGCTACTCCTAATCCAGGTTACATTTTTGATTATTGGGAAGTATTGAATCACGCGCCATCCCCTAATATCAATAGCGATAGCATGGCATTGAATCTCATAGAAGCAGATACGGTCATTGCGCATTTTAAAACACAATGGCAAGCAAGTAATGATACTACCCTTTGTGGAAGTTCTACGGTAACATTAAAAGCACAAGGCGTACCTGGTGCAACTTATGCTTGGAATATACAAGGCAATGCAACCGTCATTTCTACAGATAGTTTTATTGTCGTAACTCCTGCAACGACAACTTCTTATGTAGTTTCTTCGGGAATTAATATAGATACAATTACGATAACGGTTAATGCAATTCCGACCTTCTCTTTTGGAACGGATAAAGCCTTATGTGATGTACCAAGTATTACCTTAAATCCAAATCTTGTTTCTATCCCAACTGTTGTGTATCAATGGCAAGACGCGACAAGTAATCCAACTTATACGATTACCCAAAGTGGCCAATATTGGTTGTTTGCCGATAACAATGGTTGTACACACCGTGATACGATTAATGTTGTATTAGGAACTACACCTTCTTTTGATTTTGGTAATCCAAATCAACTGTTTTGTGATGTGCCTAATATCTTGTTGAATCCTAATATTCCTGCCAATCCGCTTACAATTTTAACTTGGCAAGATGGTTCTGGCGCACCTACTTATAACGTAACAACATCAGGTTTGTATTGGTTAAGTGCCACGAATCAAGGTTGTACACACAGAGATTCGGTGAGTTATATTCTAAGTACAACGCCTGTTGTGAATTTAGGGGCAGACTCTACTTATTGTAGCAGCAATGTGAATAGCGTGTTATTAGATGCTACAAATGCAGGGAACACACATATTTATACTTGGCAAGATGGTAGTGCAAATCCAACGTTTTTAGTAACAAGTAGCGGTTTGTATTATGTACACATCGATAATCAAGGTTGTACTGCTTCTGATAGTGTTGCTATTGTTTTAGGCCCTCCACCTGCTGTAGAGTTAGGTGCAACAAAACAAACGCTTTGTCCTAATGAGCCATTAGAGCTAAATGCAGAAGGAAGTCAACTGACTTATGAATGGCAAGACGGTTCTACTTATACTACTTATTTTGTAAAAAGTGCAGGTTTGTATTATGTTACTGTAACCAACGCACAAGGTTGTCAAGGTATGGACTCTGTGGAGGTAGAAGCAAGCCCGCTTTTCAGCGTAGATTTAGGACCTGATAGAACGATTTGTTATGGCGATTCTATTAACCTCGCGCCACAATTACCCGCAGGTGCAAACATTCAATGGGTTGGGTATTCTACAAGAAACTTATTGATTACAAGCCCTGGCGTTTATACGGCAAATGTTGTTCTTGAAGGTTGTAGAGTGGAGGACCAAATTGAGTTTAAATCCATAGATTGTCAAAATTGTGATTTGTATGTGCCAAGTGCATTTACCCCTAATGGCGATAATTATAACGATGGCATTTATTGCGTTGCAAACTGCCCAATTGCTACTTTCTCTTGGAAAATTTTCGACAGATGGGGAACAATTGTATATGAAACGAATGACATTGCAGGTGTTTGGGGCGGAAAAGATAGAAAAGGGAAAGATGTGCCAGAAGGTGTATATCAATACTTTGCAAAATGCAATGTGAGCGATGAAGGTAAAAATAAAGAAATTATCAAAACAGGTACAATTACCGTAGTAAGATAAGTTCCATTATTCGATAATACAAAATTCCCTAGTAAATTTAATTTTTACTAGGGAATTTGTCTGTATGGTTACACGCCTCCACTTGTTTCCATCAAATAAGCCTTGATAAAATCGCCGATGTCGCCGTTTAAAACAGAGACGGTATCGCGTTTTTCAACGCCTGTTCGCACATCTTTTACACGGCTATCATCAAGTACATAATTGCGAATTTGCGAACCCCATTCAATTTTCATCTTAGTGTCCTCAATTTTCGCTTTTTCTACATTGCGTTTTTCCAATTCTTGTTGATAAAGGCGACTTTTTAGTAATTGCAAGGCTTTTTCGCGGTTCAATAACTGTGAACGTTCTTGCTGACATTCTACCACAATTCCCGAAGGGGCATGTGTTACCCTTACAGCCGTTTCTACCTTGTTCACATTTTGCCCACCTGCGCCACCTGAACGAAATGTATCCCAGCTCAAATCCGATTGATTAATCACAATGTCAATCGTATCATCAATTTCTGGATATACAAAGACCGAAGAAAAAGAAGTTTGGCGTTTCCCTTGTGCATTAAAAGGACTTACCCGCACCAAACGATGCACACCCGATTCTCCTTTCAAATAACCAAAAGCAAACTCTCCTACAATCTCCAACGAGCAACTTTTTATCCCTGCCGTATCGCCGTCTTTTTCGTCAATTATGTTCCATTTATAGCCATTTTTTTCGGCATACATAATGTACATTCGCTTGAGCATACTCGCCCAATCTTGCGCCTCTGTGCCGCCTGCACCCGAATTAATTTCCAACACACAACTTAGCCTATCTTCTTCTTTAGAAAGCATATTGCGCAACTCCAAATTTTCAATTGCTTCTAAAGCAATTTGATAGGCAGCATCTACTTCGTGCATGGTTTCATCGGAAGGCTCTTCTTGATAAAATTCATAAAAAAGTTCCACATCATTGATTTTCTTCTGCACTTCATCGTAGGCATCAGTCCACACTTTGAGTGAGCGAATTTCGCGCATCACGGTTTCAGCCCTTTCCGAATCCAACCAAAAATCAGCCTCTTGCGTTACGTATTGTTTATCCTCGATTTGTTCACGCTTTCGAGCCACGTCAAAGATACCTCCCCAGTGCCTCAATCCGCACTTGAAGGTCTTTCAATTGTTCTACTGTCATTTTTCGGTAAAAAATTAAAAGATAAAATAAAGGTTGTTGTTATAGAGCTCCGAACTCTTAAAGAGGTTCAAAACGCTATAACAACAACGATAAAAAAATAAGGATGCAAAGGTAGCCTTTTTTCCCAAAAAAGCCTTATCTTTGCATAAAAAATTAAACCTAATAACATGGAATACGCAATTTCTGACATACATGGAAATGTAGAAACCTTTCGCACCTTAGTGCAAAAGCAGCTAAACCTACGCCCTAGCGACACACTCTATTTGCTAGGAGATTTTATTGACCGAGGTCCTGACAGTGCCGGAGTAGTTGATTATATTATACAACTTCAAGAAAAAGGCTATCAAGTGCATAATTTGCTAGGAAATCACGAATGGATGCTATTGCGGGCAATTCATGGTGATATAGAAATGGAAAGATCTTGGTTATATAATGGTGGTGAAGAAGCATTAAATTCATGGGATGTGGCTTTTGCAAAAAACATTCCTGATAAATATATTAACTTTTTCAAGGAATGTTCTATGTATATAGAACACCCTAATTTTTACCTTGTTCACGCAGGATTTGACTTCAAAACACCTTTTCAAGAAAACCGTTATCAAATGTTGTGGATTCGACATTGGTACAATCAAATTGATTATGACCAACTTGGGCATAGAGTAGTGATTCATGGGCATACGCCTAAAATGAAGGAATTGATAGAGCACGATTTGGCGGCAATGCCTTATCCTACAATTAACATTGACGCGGGGTGCTTTAGCAAAAAAGAAGGCTACGGATATTTGTGTGCTTATAATATGACTGAAAATAAGTTGATTTTTCAAAAGAATGTGGACACTAGAGAGCTTTTTTAACAAGAGATGATGACAAACGACAAAACGACTGAACTACTCAAAAAAGTTCGCAAAATAGAGATAAAAACGAAAGGTTTATCCGACCAGATTTTTAGTGGAGGCTATCATTCGGCTTTTAAAGGGCGGGGGATGTCATTTAGTGAAGTCCGCGAATATCAATGGGGCGATGATGTGCGTAACATTGACTGGAACGTAACAGCACGTACCGAAACGCCTTATATAAAGATATATGAAGAGGAACGCGAATTAACGGTAATGTTATTGATTGATGTAAGCCCCTCTACCGTGTTTGGTACGCAACTCAATGAGGGCTTGTATGCCAAGCGAAAAGACGAGATTTTAACGGAAATTTGCGCGGTTTTGTCTTTTTCTGCCATCAATAACAATGACAAAGTAGGCGTAATTTTCTTCACTAACGAAATCGAAAAAATCATTCCGCCCCAAAAAGGGAAAAATCATATCTTGTTAATTATTCGGGAATTACTTGATTTTCAGCCAAGAGGAAAAGGAACTGATGTGCAACTTGCCTTACAAACCATAGAAAAGGTATTAAAAAAACGCAGTGTCGTGTTCTTTATGTCTGATTTTATGCACCAAGCCCATAACTACAAAGATGCCTTAGGCATTGTCAAAAAACGACATGATATCATGGCGATTCATTTATTTGATGAGCGCGAGCGCAACCTGCCCGAAAATATGCTTTTATTGGCAGAAGATAGCGAAACAGAAGAAACGCTTTGGATTGATACAAGCGATCTGAATGTTAGGAAAAAATACACGCAACATTTTGATAATAACCTACAATTGCATCAAACCATTTTCCAAAAAGTAGGCGCAGACTTTTTGAGCATTAACATCAAGAATTCCTATATCATGGCATTGTTGCAATTATTTAAGGCAAGAGCAAAGCATTAACGCGCTTGCTTTTCCCAAATATTCTCCCTACCTTGTAAACGGCTTTATGAACCTAAGCCAAGAGAAGCTTATCTATTCACTATCAAGTAATTAAGTATGAAGATTTTGAACTTTCGGGTGATGCGAGGACCTAACTTATGGTCTATTCGTCGCCACAAACTCATTGTGATGCGGCTAGATTTAGAGGAATTGGAGCATTTTCCAACCAATAAAATCCCTCACTTTTTGGAAAGAATGGACGCAATTATGCCTAGCCTTGTGGAGCATCGTTGTTCGGAAGGGTGTAGAGGAGGCTTTTATATGCGTGTAACAGAAGGTACTTGGATGGGGCATGTTATTGAACACATTGCGCTCGAAATGCAGACCTTGGCAGGAATGGATACAGGCTTTGGGCGTACAAGAGGCACTGGCGACTTTGGCGTTTACAATGTTGTTTACTCTTATATAGAGGAGAAAGCAGGCATAGAAGCAGGGAAAATGGCGTTTAACATGGTGGAATCCATCATTAAAGGTACAGCCTATGATCTTGCCGCCGATTTGCAAAAGTTGAGAGAAATGCGCGAAGATGAACGCCTCGGTCCGAGTACAGGTAGTTTGGTTGAGGAAGCAGCAAAACGCGGCATTCCCTATATGCGCCTCAATAAATATTCGCTTGTGCAATTAGGGTATGGCGTAAATCAACAACGGATTCAAGCTACAATTGCGAGTACTACCAGCAATATCGCCGTAGAAATTGCTTGTGACAAGGAAGATACCAAAAGTTTGTTGGATAAAATGAACATTCCTGTTCCCAAAGGAACGATTGTTACGAGTGCGGAGGGCTTAAAAGAGGCGATAAATGACTATGGTTTTCCTTTGGTACTCAAACCCATTAACGGAAATCATGGCAAAGGCGCGACAATTGGAGTTAAAAATGAGGAGGAGGCACTTCAAGCACTTACCCTTGCCCAACAATATTCGCGTTCTGTGATTGTAGAGCAGTTTGTTACGGGGCATGATTATCGTTTGCTTGTCATTAATTATAAATTTGTGGCTGCGGCAAAACGTACTCCTGCGGCTGTTACAGGTGATGGACAGCACACGATTCAACAACTTGTTGACATTACTAACAAAGACCCGCGCCGTGGCTATGGGCATGAAAAAGTACTTACTTCCATTAAGATAGATACTTCTACAATGGAAATTTTGCAGAAAAGAGGCATAACCTTAGACACCGTTTTACCCGCAGGCGAAGAAATTTACCTTAAAGCTACGGCAAATTTAAGTACAGGCGGCACTGCTACTGACGTTACCGACATCGTTCATCCTTACAATGTATTCATGGCAGAAAGAATTGCCCGCGTAGTAGGTTTGGACATCTGTGGTATTGATTTGATGGGACCTGACATTAGCGTACCAATGGGCGAAAATGGGGCAAAAGTATTGGAAGTGAATGCGGCACCTGGTTTCCGTATGCACTTAGAGCCTACGATTGGTTTGCCTAGAAACGTTGCCGAGCCTGTGATTGATATGCTTTATCCCCCAGGTAAGCCCTTTTTGATTCCGATAATTGCCATTACGGGAACAAATGGCAAAACGACTACTACTCGTTTGATTGCGCATATCATTCGTTCCATGGGAACGAAAGTAGGTATGACAACTTCTGATGGTGTTTATATTCAAAATCGAATGTTGGAAAAAGGGGACTGCACGGGACCTCATTCCGCTCAATTTGTGTTGATGGATCCTACGGTTGAGGTGGCAGTTTTGGAAACCGCAAGAGGTGGTTTGTTGCGTTCAGGTTTGGGTTTTAGCCAATGCGATGTGGCGATAGTTACTAATGTTGCTTCCGACCATTTGGGTATGAAAGATATTCACAGTTTGGAGGATTTGGCACGGGTAAAAGGCGTAGTGCCTGAAACAGTGAAACCTTCGGGCTATGCCATTTTGAACGCTGATGATGATTTGGTGTATGGTATGGGTGAAAAATTATCCTGCAAAATTGCCTTATTTAGCCTTGACGAACACAATCCGCGTATCGTTAGCCATTGCGAAAATGGAGGAATTGCTGCAGTAGTGGAAAACGGATATATTAC
The DNA here is from genome assembly GCA_046160275.1 of Bacteroidia bacterium. GTDB lineage: Bacteria > Bacteroidota > Bacteroidia > J057 > J057 > JBJXHA01. Next base: position 26,825 of record JBJXHA010000456.1, read on the forward strand.
GATTCTTAAAGGAACGTACAAGCTTCGCATTGAAAAGTTTGTCAATATTCCGCTTACATTTGATGGGCGTGCAATGTTTAACGTGCAGAACATCTTACCTGCAGTTTTGGCTTGCTTTGTTCAAGACATTAAAATGGACAACATTCGCATAGGCTTAGAAACCTTCATTCCTTCACCTGGACAAACGCCCGGTCGTATGAACATCTTCAAATTCAAAAACTTTGAAGTGTTAGTAGATTATGCCCACAATCCGCATGGATTACGCGCAGTCGGTAAGTTCTTGGAAAAAACAAACGCTCATCCTAAAGTTGGTATTGTATCGGCAACGGGTGACCGTAGAGACGAGGACATACGCGAATTAGGAGAGGTAGCAGCAGGTATTTTTGACATTATTGTATTAAGAAATGACAAAAACCTACGAGGTCGCCAAGCAGGAGAAATTACGGAATTGGTATTAGCAGGGATTCGCAGTATAAAAGCCGACATTCCCGTACATTTCATTGAAAAAGAAGTAGATGCCATAGACTTCTGTATCAAAAATGCTACCCCTAATTCCTTCATTATGGTTTGTAGCGACTCCATTGCAGATGCACTTGCCTTTGTCAAAAAACACAAAGAAGACGATAGCAATCGCCTAATGCAAGGAGAATAGTATTGCATAATAAGTCTTAAAATAATACTCCCTTCAAGCAGTTAGAAGCTCTTGAAGGGCTTTTTTGTTCCAACCGCATAAAAGTTAGTTCAGTTTTTTGGGGTTAGTTTAGAAATGTTAGATTAAATTGTTGTACAAAAAAGAAAAAAGGGTATATTTGTTGCGTTAAATATTTGTTAGTTAATTTTTTACCACTTTAAATACGTAATATGGCTACATCAAACATTGCCTCACAAAATGGCAAAGCTAGTACAGTAAAAACAACTTTTAGCCGAGAAACGGCTATTAGTATTGAGATTAATGCTGATGCAGCAACGGTTTGGGCTTTGCTCACAAATGCTGCAGATTTTTCGAGATGGAACTCAACCGTAACTTCTCTTGAAGGAAACATTGTGTTAGGAGGGAAAATTGCGTTAAAATCTATCTTAGATGCAAAGCGTGTTTTTAAATTAACGGTAAAGGAATTTGAGCCTGAAAAGCAGCTTGTTTGGGGCGACGGACAGGGAAATCGCAGCTATTTATTAACCCCAAATGCAAACGGAACGCTTACTTTTTCGATGAACGAAAAAATTGGTGGTTTGTTTTTCCCTTTATATGCAAAGTACATTCCGTCTTTTGATGCCTCTTTTGAGCAGTTTGCTGCTGATTTAAAGAAGGAAGCGGAGGCAATTTATAAGGCTAAGTAGATCTGAAGTAATTCATCTTAACAAATAATATCATGGAAAAAAGAACCAAAGAAAATACGTGGAAGCTCAAAACGCCTCCATTGACCTCCGACTACGAAATGTACATAGATACCAAAGATGAAAAGGA
>JBJXHA010000457.1:0-7831 GCA_046160275.1 Bacteroidia bacterium
CTGAATGATTGTGCATATAATAAATAATGAATAATTGAGCCTAGAAAAAAGAAAAAGAACTTGTTTCAGCTCATACAGTTTCTTTTTTAGCCCCCAAAATTACGCCTATCTTCCCAAAAAAAGAAATTTTTGTTTTAGGTAAAAGATATTGCCAATTTTTTCTTCATTGATTTCTAGTTACTTAACCTAAGCTATTGGTTTTTTATTCATAATTTAATCACCTTCTTGCAACAATATTGCAAAATATAATAAAAAATGTGTAACTTTGTGCCATTATTCATTTGATGTTCACTACTAATTATCACATTTATTTTATGAGATTCACAGTAAAGAAGACGTATTTTGGCGCAGTTTTGCTGCTTGGGCTTTCCATATTTACCTCTGGTTGCGAACATGAGCCAATCATTCCGAATGAGGAAGAATTAATTACTACGCTTACCTACACCTTAACTCCTTCGGGTGGAGGGACAGCAATCACCTTGACTTATAAGGATTTAGATGGTGATGGGGGAAATGCACCAACAACTACGCTTAGTGGAAACTTGGCGGCAAATACAACCTACATCGGAAAATTAGTTTTGCTAAATGAGTCGGTAACTCCTGCGGAAGACATTAGTGCGGAAATCAAAGCAGAAAAAGAAACGCATCAGTTCTTTTTTCAACCAGCAAGTGCTTTAAAAGCTACTGTTTCTTATACAGACACCGATGCAAATGGCAAACCTGTGGGGCTAGAAACGAGTTTAGTCACTACTTATGCCTCTGAAGGCGACTTAACCATCATTCTTCGCCACGAACCCAACAAATCAGCAAGCGGTGTAGCAACGGGTGATGTTACCAATGCAGGTGGAGAAACAGACATTGAAGCGGTAATCAAAAATGTTAAAATACAGTAATATTTTCTTTTCTATCTGTCGTTGTTTTAGCAAAAAAGTTCGGAACTCTTTGAAGAGTTCCGAACTTTTTAGGCTGTTTTATGCTGTTAACAACGACCATTCTAATTCATTTCCTAGCCTTCATTTCAGCAAATTCTTTTTCTGGATTTGCTTGTTGCCGTTATTGGTAGGAAAAATCCAAGCCCAAACTTGTAACCTTCACCTTCAAGGGGTTATTTTGGATAAAGGAACGAACCAACCTCTACCCGATGCGAGCATTGCGATTGAGGAATTACGCATAGGAACGATGACCGACAGCTTGGGTCGCTTTGAATTTACGCAGCTTTGCCCCAATTCCTATCATCTTTGGATAAATCACATTAATTGCGGAACAGAAACGTACTTCATTCGTTTTCAGCAAGATACTAGCCTTTCTCTTTATCTCAACCATTATAAAGAATTGGTTGATGAGGTAGTCATTCATGGAAAAAAGGAAGGGACACCCACACAGCCCAGCACAACGATTAGTAAAGACGAAATTGTGATGCAAGGCAACAAGAATTTTGCAGATATTTTGGGCAATATTCAAGGGGTGAGCGTCTTGAAAACAGGCAGCGGCGTTTCTAAGCCTGTGATTCATGGTTTATATGGCAATCGAATTAGCATTTTGAACAATGGCATTGCGCAAAGTGGGCAACAATGGGGTAATGACCACGCGCCCGAAATTGATGCTTTTGTGGCAAACCATATTTCGGTGATAAAAGGGGCAAGTGCTTTGGCGTATAATGGCAATTCTTTAGGTGGAATTGTGTTGGTTGAGCCTGATAAAATCGAAGAAGAGCCGCATTTTCATGGAAATAGCACTTATATTTTTCAAAGTAATGGCTTAGGGCATACCTTGAACGCACAAGTAGAACAATTTCAAAAAAAACTGGCTTGGCGCGTAACAGGTACGGCAAAAATTAATGGAGACCGCCGAAGTGCTACTTATTATTTAACAAACACAGGCAATAAAGAAGGCAATTTTGCCCTTCAATTAGAAAAAAACATTGCCCAAAAATGGAATAGTTCCTTGTATTACAGCCTTTTTTCGGCGGAAATTGGGGTGCTGAGAGGTTCGCATATTGGGAATGTTACCGATTTGACACAAGCGATTGGTAAAGCAGAGCCTTTTTTTACAAGAGATACTTTTTCTTATCGAATCAATGCGCCGAAGCAAAACGTTTTTCATCATCTCCTCAAACTAGAAACACAATATTCCCTGTCAGACCTTAAAAAATTATCTTTTAAATATGGCGGACAGCTGAATCAACGCAAAGAATTTGACGTTCGCCGAAGTGGGCGCAGCGAAATCCCTGCCTTGAGTTTGTTCCAAATGACGCACTTTGGAGAAGGTATTTATCAACAACTTTTTGAAAATGGCGGGCTTTTTAAAACAGGTTTGCAATATCAACTTACCGATAATACCAATAATCCCGAAACGGGCATTTTGCCACTTATTCCTGATTATTACGGACATCAAACTTCGCTTTTTAGCATTTATCAGCGCAATAACCGCAGCAACCGCCTTTTTTATGAAATGGGCGCACGCTATGACCTCAAAAATTTTCAAGTGGCTGCTATTTCCAAAACTTTACCCAGAGTCATTGAACGATATAATTTGTGGTATCATAATTATAGCCTTTCTTCGGGTGCAAAATATAGTTTTTCGGAGGCAATCAAAGGAAATTTAAGTTTGGGTTATACCATGCGTTCGCCTGAAGTTAATGAGCTGTTTAGCAATGGTTTACATCAAGGCGTAAGCGGGATTGAAGAGGGAGATATACAGTTACAGCCCGAAAAATCTTGGAAAGGGATTGTTTCATTTGATGGGAATGTCAAAAAGAAATTATTTGTGCAGGCATTGGCATATACGCAGTATGTTCGAGATTTTATTTACCTTCAACCGCAAGCAGAACTTCGCTTAACGATTCGCGGAGCCTTTCCTGTTTTTCTCTACAAACAAACAGATGCGATGTTGTATGGCACAGATTGGTTATTGTCGTATGAACCTAAAGATTACTTACGTATTGTGTTCAAGTATGCTCAAGTGCGTGGTATTAACCTTAGCGAAAAAGTCCCCTTGGTTTATATTCCTCCTGCAAACCTAAGCACCTCGCTTACTTACGCCTTCCATGACTACAAATATTTTCAAAATAATGGGCTTACTTTGCAAGGGCGTTATGTTTTTGAGCAAAAAAACCTATTGCCAAGCCAAGATTTTCTTGCGCCGCCCAAATCTTATTTTTTGCTAAACGCAAATTTTACGAGCCAAATGAAAGTAGGAAAAAACAAACTCAAATTGGGGCTAGGCATTGACAATTTACTCAATCAAAAATACCGAGATTACCTTAATCGCCAACGTTATTTTGCTGATGAAATGGGGATAAATGTGAGCGTAAAAGTGAATTATGAGTTTTAAGGGGCTTGAGTTTCTTCTACATTTCCAATTTCCACTCCTTCATATATAGTAGCAACTGCTAGGCTCAAATCTAATTCATTCATTTCAATGACATCGCTCATTGCTCTGTAAATTCTCACCAACCAACCTGCTTCGGTACGAACATAGCAATTGACTTGTACTTCGTTTTGACTTACGGTTAGATAATATTGTAAGGTGGAGATTTCGAGATATTCCGCCATTTTGCCATTCATGTCAAAGCCCATCGTTGAATCTGACAACACCTCCACAATCAACGAAGGGCTGCGCACAATAGTCAAAGTAGGAGAAACGGTTTCCAAAGGAGCGCAAGTCATTAACACATCAGGATAAAAATAACTTTGCTGATTAACAGCCTCTAAGCGTAAACTGCCTGTAAAAACTTTGCAATTCCGTTTCTGTATTTGTTGTTTCAGTATCTTCATAATATTTCCACACAATTCATTGTGACGTGCATTTTCGCCCGCTTTTTCATGGACAAGTCCTTTGTAAAATTCGTGGCGAATATCAAGACATTCCTTCTCAATTTCAAAATATTCTTCTACTGAAGTTTGCAATTTCAACTCTCTCATTTTTCTTATTTTGCTATAAAGTTAGAAAAAACAAGAGAGAGTTCCTAATTTTTTTATGGCTTCATTTTTATGAACGTCTCTTTGCAAGACTATACAATTATATAGAAGAATTAAAAGTGTCTAAAAAGTTCCAACAAAAACTCCTTTGAAATCAAGGTTTTACAAGAGAATTGAAATTTTTTTTCAAAAAAAGTGTGTCCAAAACTTGACATTTAAAAAAATAGTCGTACCTTTGCATCGCATTTGAGAAAAACGATAAGTGAAACTCAAATCACAATTACGAAAGTAATGATTGTCCGATGGTGTAATGGTAACACTCCAGATTTTGATTCTGTCATTCTAGGTTCGAGCCCTAGTCGGACAACCAATCATGAACACGAAAGTTAAAATTTTCTCAGGAACAGCCTCCGAATATCTGGCAGCAAAAATAGCTCAAGATTACGGCATTCCACTTGGGAAAGTCAATGTTCAGCGCTTCAGCGATGGAGAAATGCAGCCCTCATACGATGAATCCGTAAGGGGCTGCAATGTTTTTATAGTGCAGTCAACATTTACCCCTGCCGATAATCTCATGGAACTTCTCTTACTCGTTGATGCTGCAAAACGGGCTTCGGCAAATCAAGTGGTTGTTGTATCTCCTTATTTCGGTTATGCTCGCCAAGATAGAAAAACGCTTCCTCGCGTTTCTATTGGAGCAAAATTGGTGGCAAATCTATTGACTGCCGCAGGTGCCGACAGAGTAATGACAATGGACTTACACGCAGGTCAAATTCAAGGTTTTTTTGATATTCCTGTGGATCATCTTGACGCTACGGTGGTTTTTAAATCGTATCTCCAAGACTTGAACATCGAGCATTTGTGTATTGCTTCGCCCGACATGGGTGGATCGCCTAGAGCTAGAATGTATTCGCGTGAACTAAATGCAGATTTGGCAATCATTGATAAGCACCGCGAAACAGCAAACGTCATTAGCTCTATGCGTATTATCGGAAGTGTGGCAGGGAAAAATGTGGTGTTGGTTGATGATATGATTGATACAGCAGGAACATTATCCAAAGCAGCGGATTTGATTATAGCAGAAGGCGCACTTTCAGTAAGAGCCATTTGTACGCACCCCGTTTTATCTACGGAAAAGGCTTACGAAAATATCGAAAAGTCAGCCTTGCTTGAATTGCTAGTAACAGATACAATTCCGCTACGTTATTCTTCTCCGAAAGTAAAAGTTTTAACTGTATCCAATTTATTTGCTAAGGCAATTTATAAGGTGCATAACTTCGAATCTATTAGTTCATTATTTTAACGATAAACTGGCAATTTTTCTAATTTTTAGTTTATCCTTTAACATATTTTTCACTTTTAAAATTACACAACGTAATGAAGACGATTGACTTATCCGTAGTAAACAGAGGGGATCTAGGAAAGACAGGTAGCAAAGCTCTTAGAGCAAGCGATATGATTCCTGGCGTTGTCTATTTCAATGGCGAGGCTACACACATTGCAATTCCAAGCAAACCGCTTCACAAAGTGTTGTATTCTCCAGAAGTTTATTTAATTAATTTGGACGTGGAAGGTGCTCCAATGCAAGTTATTGTAAAAAGTGCTGACTTTCACCCCGTTACAGATGCAACTTTGCACGTAGAATTTATGCGTGTAGTAGCTGATAAAACGGTAATCGTTTCTTTGCCCGTAAAACTTGTCGGTAATGCGGTAGGTGCGGTTAAAGGGGGGAAATTGCTCCAAAAATTAAGAAAAATCAAAGTAAGAGGGCTTGTAAATGAATTACCTGATTCAATTGAGGTAGATATTTCGCCGCTTGATCTTGGAGGTACTATCCTTGTAAAAGAAGTAGATTTCAAAGGAATTGACGTAGTTTCGGCAGCTTCTAGCGCGATTGCAGCGGTAGAAATTCCAAGAAGTCTTAGAAGTACTATGGCTGGGAAATAGTTTCTCACGCTTTAGACAAAATAAAAAATGCGCTACCTTCGGGTTGCGCATTTTTGCTTTAATTGGTTATCTAACTAAAATCTTTCCCCTTTGCCCTGCAATTTCATACCAATACATTCCTGCAGGGTATTGACGCATATCTATTTTATAAGGAAAAGCCGTAATCTCTTGTTTATCAATCATTTTACCCTCTACATTAAAAAGATAAAAAGGAAGGTTTTCAAGGGAAGATTTCCCTTCTATTTGACAATAATCTTGGCAAGGATTCGGATAAAGATGGAAATTTTGCCCATTACTTGGAGGTAAAACGGGAACGTTTTGTGGAATCGTGTCCAAGTATTTCCAAGTGGTGTTATTCAAATCATCTGTTCGATAGACAAAACTCATCGCAACGTTTTTAATTTGTGGCGCGTACCAATCATACATTACTTGTTGCGTAGGAATAGGATTAGCAGAAGAAAGTTCATAAAAAATCGTTTTTACGCGAAAAACAGGCGAAAGCGTTAAGCCATCAGGTAGAATAAGCGTTCCTTTGCCATCTAATTTTACAGAACGATGCCTTGTAACCGTTGTACTAAAAGAAGTTGTATATTTGCTACTATCTGAAAAACTATCACCGTAATTGAGCGGAAGTTGTAACCACTGTTCGGAATTGGTGTAAGTTTGGTAGATTCCTCCTGTAAAATACCAACCTAATGCAGTAAATTGGGTGCTATTTTTGGTAAAATGATTGTAAATTGTATCCGTTCCATTTACCCCAATTTGACATAAATTTGTACCTGCAAATAAATTTGCGCTAGGGCTTTGGCTTGGCGAAATGTATCTTTGCTCAGTTTGATAAGAAAATGTACCTGCCAAAGAAGTCATATCCCACGTTTGATTGTTTCCTGCTGAGCCAATAATTAAAGCCGTATCTAAATGGTTAATTGCTTTGTATTTAATGTGGTCACCTATTTGTGGAAGGTGATTTACCGTTAAATTGGTTTGAGCAAAGGTAACAATGGAGGAGAAAATCAAATAAATAAAAGAAAATTGCTTTATCATAATGAAATCTAAAATTGATTATTGTTGTAGGAAAGAAAGGAGGGGGCTGTCTAAAAAGTTCGGAACTCTTCGAAGAGTTCCGAACTTTTTACATAGAACATAATAAAAAAGCAATCACAATGAATAATTTTTTTGTGAATTAGCCTTTTTGGACAGCCTCATCTTTTCTTCTTGCCGCTATTATTTACTCAATCACCACCTTTTTCACAAGGTTTCCTTTTGCATTTTCAACTTTCACCAAATAAGTCCCTTTACTTATTTCGTTCAGTTCATATTCTACAAAAGACTGGCGACTTGCATCTATTTGTTGTTGATTTACCACTTTTCCAAGTATATCCATCACCGTAATCGTAGTATTTCCTTCTAAGTCAATTAATTCTAAAGAAAAATGACCATTGTTAGGGTTTGGGTAGAGTTGAACATTTTTATCAGATAAATTATTTTCTATCCCAACAGTGGGTAAAAGTTCTATGTTAATATTATCTATATACATTCTTTGCCCCCAATTTCCTATGTTTCTAAAAACAAAAAGAATTTCTTCTACTACACCAGAAAATATATTAATATTAACCGAGTCTCTTCTCCATTGAGAAGGGGTAGGAATAAAAGCAGTACTTCCATTTGCAGGACCTGTAGCCATTGTACTACCTCCATTAAGATAAACAGAAGTATAATTTTGCCCACAATCCGTTGAATATAAGACTTCTAAAGAATCTTGATAGTTGCTTGCATAAGGAACATAAGCAACGTCCCAAGCAATATTGGCTTGTGATAAAGTAGAAGGAAGATACTTAGCAGTCCAAACTTCAGCAGTCCCTCCTCCTAAATCTATGTCATAGTTATTAAACATCATAGCATAAGTACCATTGCCAAAACCACTTGCATCGTCTGTAACTTCCCAACCTTCTGTTGCAGGTCGC
>JBJXHA010000458.1:0-9701 GCA_046160275.1 Bacteroidia bacterium
GCTGGGCATTGCCCAGCCCCTACCTGAACACGATGCAAAAGAATATAAAATTTGCTTTTTTTATCCGAAAAGTAGAAATGGCAGACATATTGATCTATACAACTCTTACTTTAAAATGTTAGTTGTGTAGATTCGTCTGAATTAAGCGATTCGATAAAGTGCTGATTTTCAGCTTTTTAAAATTCAAATATACTCTTAATTTATTTTCACAAAAACCTTTGAATCATCGCGTGAAAAATACCAATGATTTTCGGCAAATCATTCAAATAATAACTATCTGTATCTAAGTAAATGGAATTTCCTTCAAGTCGCATAAATTTCCATTCTCCACCTGTGGAGGCACAGCCATAAATAAAAGGAATGTCTTTGCCTTCTTGTTCATTGTAGCATTTTGCTCCATACATTTGCGCAATACATTGTGCTACGCCGTATTCTAAGTCTTCGTCTTTTGCCTCTACCAAAGTAATAATTGGAGCTTGCATTACACTTTTTCGAGGATGCTTGGCAAAGAAAAAATCACATTCTCCCGATAATTCTTTTTCGCCTTCAATGGTTAAATCTTCCCCCGAAAATAAAGTAATCTTATCTATATACGGAATGGCAACCTCCGCCAAAATAGGCGAAATAATTCTTTCAGACTTCCCTTTTTCATTGGTTAAAGGAAACATTTTCGCTACCTCTAAAGTCTTTAACAGCCATTCAGAAGGCGTAACGCTAGGAACTTCTGCAAAAAAGGAAAGGTCGATTTCTTCTAATGAAAAGGTTTTAAGCGTTTTCTTCAGACTTTTAAAATTACTGTATGCCATAACAAAAACATTGAATGGCAAAGTTAACCATTCCTTCAAACAAAACCAATTCTTTTACCGCAAAATCACAAAACTACCCATTCCCCAACACTTTTTTTGACAAAATGCCGAATTTCTGGTGCGAAACCTGCTTTTTTTCGCAAAACTTATCCTACATTTGTATTGTTTTTTGAGAACAAAAGCGAAATACTTTATGAAAACAATACATTTTGGATATTTACTACTGATTTTGAGTTGTTTTTGGGCTTGCGATGAGGCACCTAAAACAACCCAAAAGGGAACAGGTACTTCGGGAACAATTACCATTGCGGTAGATGAAAATCTGCAACCAATTATTGAGGACGAAATTCGTGCCTTTGAGCATATACATGACAATGCACACATCAATGCGCGATATATGCCTGGCGAAGATGCCATTAAAATGATGATAAACACGCCCGATTCTTTGGCTTTGGTCATCACTACGCGCTTGCTTTCGGAGGCTGAACGCCAAATTATGTTGAAAAAACAACGCACGCCTCGCCCTGCGATGATTGCGAAAGATGCCATCGCGCTCATTATTCACCCCGATAATCCCGATTCCATTTTGAATACAAACCAAATGCTTGACCTTTTGTCGGGGAAGGCAAACAAATGGAATCAAATTAGCACGAATAATAAATTAGGGGACATTATTCTCGCTTTTGACCACGAAAACTCGAGTACGGTGCGCTATTTGCAAGATAGTGTATTGAAGGGTGTTGGCATTTCTAAGCAAGCATTTACAGCAAAAAGCAACCCAAAAGTGCTAGAATATGTGGCAAAAACGCCTAATTCTGTGGGGGTAATTGGGGTAAATTGGATAAGCGACCACGATGATAAAAAAGTGGTTTCTTTTTTGAAAAATGTAAAAGTTGTATATTTGCAGCATGAGAGAGCTTGCACCAATCTTTATCCCGAAGCCAAGCCCAATGAGCATTATCAACCTTGGCAGGCAATTATTGGCGGAGATTGTTATCCTTTGGTGCGCCGCGTGTATGCGATTGATTGCGAAACCGATTTTATGCTAGGTTCAGGCTTTGTTGCCTACCTTTCACATGAAGGACAAAGAGTTTTGCACAAAGCAGGTTTGTACGCGCCTTATGGTATTCAACGCGCGGTTCGGATTAAAGACGAAATGTAAAATAGTCTTATCGTTTAAATGCAATAATCCCAAAATGACTTATCTTGAACATATTGCAAATTTGATTTCAGAAATACCAAAAGATATTTTGGATATAAAGATTGCAAGAGAACGGACAAGACCACCGACACAAGCATTTTCTGAATTTTTAACGAATCGAGAGCAGGGCGATTGGGCTGAAAAATTGATTTTTGAGGCGATTCAAGCTGTGGATAATGGAATTATTGCAGTAAAATATGGTAAATCGGATAAAGTAATTGCAGGAGAAGTGGGTTTTACTGAATTTTATGAAGCCTATCAAGATGAATTGGATAAGATTGGCAAAAGACCTGATTTACTGATTTTTAAGCGCGAAGATTATCAAACGGAATGGAATTTTGATATTAGCTATTTTGACTTTGAAACACTTCAAAGTATTGCACCAAAAGCGATTGCAGGGATAGAAGTACGTTCAAGTTCATTTTTATTAAAAAAATACGAAAACTATATCACGGATAATCAATCATTTGTGGTTCAAGAAGCCAAAGAAATTCAAACGCAATTACTTACTTTTGAAGAAAAGGAATTAGGAGGTTTGATTTCTATTATCCAAAGTATAGATTTTGATGCATTTGCGAATACACAATTTACAATGCCTCGAAATATAACAAACTTAGAAGTAAAAAAACTTTTGTTAAGGCTAAAAGAGCTCATTCAAAAGCAGAAAAAGCGTGATTTTTTGAGTTTTACGCCTAAAATGGAGGATATTAAAGTGGTTTATAAATGGATTGAAACTTATCAAGTTCCACATTTTTATTTCCAAGTTTTCTTTGATAGCGTTTTTGGGATTTCTTTTCAACAAATTCTTACTTTTTTAGCAGACGCAAATGCCTTAAATAAGCAATATTTTTTAGAAAAAGACACTAAAAATCAGCTAAAAACAACCATTAAAATAGACGTAAAAGAGGGAACTGAAATTGCCCAAAAAAGTAGAAATGCCTACTTATATTGGTACAATGAAAGAACTAGATAGAGGTAGGTTATTATTTCACGTTACTTTTGAAGGAGGCAAAGCAAGCCTAAATTTACAAAATTTTTATTCAATTTTAGGGATTTCTTTTTCATAATGATAATAGAACCTATTATAAATACCATAATCGAATCGCCTGAAAATGAATACATTAAACAGGTAAGGCAAGCTCATCGTAAAAAGTTTGCGCAATTTTTCACCCCTTATCCTATTGCGGTTTTTATGGCAAAATGGATTTTATCCAATCCCAGCTGCCAAAGTATTTTAGATCCCGCATTAGGCTTAGGTATATTTTTTCGCGCAGTGTTGGCAAATACGGATAAAGAAATAGCCTTAAAAGGTTATGATATTGATGATGAAATATTAGTAAAAACAGCAGCAATCTTTAAAGAAAACATAAACATTGAAATTATTAACAAAGATTATATGTTTAATGATTGGAATAATCGCTATGATGGTGTTATTTGCAATCCGCCCTATTTAAAATTTCATGATTATGATGAGAAGGAGGCTATTTTAGCAGAGTTTCAAAGTCGCTTAGGATTAATATTAAATGGCTTTACGAATCTTTATACCTTATTTTTACTAAAATCAATTCATCAATTAACGGAAAATGGGCGTTGTGCCTACCTTATTCCTTCTGAATTTTTAAATTCCGATTATGGGGTAAATGTAAAAAAATATTTAGTCGAAAATCGCCTTTTGCGTTATGTTATTGTATTTGATTTTAAAGAAAATGTATTTACTGATGCACTAACTACGGCGAGCATTTTTTTATTTGCGAATGATAATGCAAAAAAAGAAGTAGAATTTATTACCATTCAATCCTTAAACGATTTAGAAAGGTTAATAGAAAAAATTGTTTCTTATCCCAAATTAAGCCTAGAAAAAACAATAAAAATAAACTATGAAATGCTAAACCCTGAAATAAAATGGCGTTCTTATTACCAAGAACAAAATGCTAAAAGGTATAAACATTTGATTCCTTTTAGCATGTATGCAAGGGTAGTAAGAGGAATTGCAACAGGTGATAACGATTATTTTAGCTTTAATGTAGAAAAGCAGCAAGCGTTTGAAATTCCCGATAAATATCTTTTGCCTTGTATAATGAAAGCAACAGATGCAGAAGGGCATTTTTTCACAAAAGAAGATTTTATAAATTTAAAGAAAAATAATAAAAAAGTACTATTGTTAAATGCTTTTGATATAAAAGACGAAAAAGTAAAAGGCTATCTCGCTTTGGGTGAAAAAACAGGTGTAAATCAACGCTTTTTAACCAGCAAAAGAACGCCTTGGTATGCTTTGGAAAATAGAGTAGTTGCCCCTATTTGGGTAGGCGTTTTTAACAGAAAAGGACTACGGTTTATTAGAAATGAAGCAAATATTAAAAACTTAACTACTTTTCATTGTGTTTATTTAAACACTATGTTTTTAGATAATACAGATTTATTCTTTGCCTATTTATTAACAGATGTGGCAAAAGAAATTTTGAATGATAACAAACGTGAATACGGAAATGGATTAAATAAATTTGAGCCAAACGACTTGAATAAAGCAGAAATTGTAGATTTATCTATTTTAACGGAAGCGCAAAAAAAGGAAATTATAACTTTATATAATGCTTATCGAATCAGTATAACAGAAAAAAGAACAGAAACTGATTTGTTAAAAGAATTAAATGAGGTATTCAAAACGATTTATTTAAAATAAAAATTTATTCACTATTTCAAATATGTTAAAAAATCATTGGTTTTTCGCAATCGTAGGTGTATGCCTACTTCAAAACGTAGCGGTTGCCCAAATCGCAAAGGTAAAAGAACTGATTAAGGGCGAATACTTCAAAGAAGCAAAGCAAGAAGCACTCGCTTTGACAAGTAAAGACCCTGCTAATCCCGAAAATTTTTATTGGAGTGGAATGGCAAGTTATGGCATGGAAAAATATGAAGATGCCAAAGTTGAGTTTCAAAAAGGTATCAAGGCAAAAGGAAAATTTGCTTTAAACCATACAGGTATGGGGCGTGTACTTCAACAAGAAGGCAAGCAAAAAGAAGCTGATGCCATGTTTGCGAAGGCTTTGGAATTGTCGAAAAGTGAAGATGTGCCTGTGTTGTTGTCAGTAGCAGAAGGGCGTTTGGAAGCTGCGGATAAATTACCCGGTTATAAAAACATGGAAGCGCGTATGAAACAACTCAAAGAAGCAGAAGTGTTGGCATTGAAAGCGCAAGGAAAAGCGCCTAATAATTTGGAATCTTATGTGGTATTAGGGGATATGTATTTGAAAAAAAATGTACCGATGTTGGCACAAAATCAATATATGCAAGCTGTTACCAAAGATGCTAAATACGTAGATGGCTACCTTCGTTTGGCACGTATCAAAATTAAAGAAGGTGACGCTTTTATGGAGAAAGACAAAATTAGTGATGCCGATAAAGTATATAAAGAAGGGATTGAATATTTGACAAAAGCGGTTACAGCTGACCCAAATTTCGCGCCTGCTTATCGTGATAGAAGTGAGTTGTATTATTCTTATCGCCAATATCCTGAAGCCTTGAAAGATTGTCAAAAATATTTAGAATTGACAAAAAATGATTTGAAAGCGAAAGTGCAATATGCAAAATTGCTTTTCTTAACCAAAGATTATACAAAATGTATTGAAACCATCACCGCAATCAAAGATACTTCTACTTCTGCGTTGCGCCGTTTGTTGGCTTTCTCTTATTATTATACTGACAAAATTCCTGAAGCACGTACTGCGATTGACGATTATATGGCGCAATCTAAACCCGAATATCGCATTACTGATGACTATATCATTTCTGGAAAAGTGTGGAAACGCATGGACAGCTTAAAACAAACAGCAGCCGCTTTTGAAGATGCTTTGAAAATGGATTCTACCAAATATGGTTTGTATGATACCTTGATTTGGGCATATCGTGCGAAAAAAGATTATGCAAATGAAGCTGTTTATCGTGAAAAGCAGATTTTACGCAAACCCACAGAAAAGGTAAGTTATGCAGATTATGGCAATTTGGGGATTACGCATTTCTTGTCTAAAAACTATCCAAGTGCAGAAAAGGCTTTAAATCAATCTATTTCAATGGATCCGACTTTCGAAACAGGGGCGTATTATTTGGCAAGAACCATGAACATCCAAGAAACAGGCAAAGATTCGGTTTATAAATATGGTCATGCTGCTCCTGCTTATGAGCAGTTGGCAAAAATCATTGAAACAAAAAAGGAGAAAAAAGAGCTAAAAGAGGACGAAACAACGCACCTTCTTATGGCTTATAAGTACTTGATTAACTTCACCTTAGACCCCGAAAAAGACGGGAAAGATATCAAGTGCGATGCGGCAAAACCTATCATTGAAAAGTATTCAAAAGCGGTTCCCGCAGATGATAAATGGGCGGTTTATTACAAGGACAAATGTGCAGCACCTGCACCCGAGCCCACGCCTGAATCAACACCCACAGGGACAGGCACAACACCTACCCCTGAAAACAAGTAATAAGTAGTGAATAGGTGATAATTGATAGGTGATTGATAAAAATATAGACATTCTTATCAATTATCACCTATCAATTGTCAATTATTCTTTGAGCTTAATTATTGTCCATAAAGCCTTTACAGGCGCAAGCTAGGCGTTCACGAGTAATCGTGGACGTTTTTTTGTTTTGAAAATGAGGGGAAAAGAGCGTTAAAAATGTGTAAAACCGACATTCCCCACAACTATTCCAAAAGATAATATTTGCGATATTCTTTCCCCATCAAATTGAGAATGGTTCTATTTTGTTGAGATAAGTTTAAGACAATATTTAATCCGTTGAGAGTGAGTAAATGGATTCCCGAGAAAGTAGCAAATATCCATCTAGCTGTTGGATTTTGGATACTTTTGCCAATTTATGAAAATGAAGGTATTTACACTTCTTTTGAAACAAGTCAAAGGCTTTTTGCGCATCATTTTGGCAGTAAAAAGAAAAATAGCTTATGTTTCATTTTGGTATATCCATTATATATGAGTAGGTAAAAATAAATAAGTATGCGGAAATGCTACGAGCAGCGTCTCAACGCAAGTTAAGAGAATGTGTTTACTTTTCATAAAAAAAGTGCGAATTAAAAATTCAAAAATAGTTGATTATACTGGGATTGCTACTAGGTTCTTCGTTTTGCTTGCTTTTAATTCAGTTGTTGGATAGCACTTTTTATGATGTTACAAAGTAAAGCAAGGGTTTTGAGAAATGCAAGCAATTATGTTATCTTTTTTTAGGAAAAAATGCGTACTGTTTGGTTTATAAGTGTGTAATCTCACCCTAGAAAATCATTTGGATTGTTCCTTTTTCGTTAATAAACTTGCATGACTTATTCTTTTTCGTTCTGTTATCACTACTTATCAAAAAAAGGCAATGAACATTATAAAAACAGGCTGTATTTTTTTCATTTTAAAGGGATTTGGGCTTTTTCTTTTTGCCCAAACTGCGGGAGTGGCTACGGTTTGGCATTTTGGTAGAAATGCAGGCATTGATTTTAGTACAGGGACTGCCGTTGCGATTCAAGGACCTTTTTCGACAGATGAAGGGGTAGCTACGATTTCTGATGAGAATGGCAATTTATTATTCTCCACTGATGGCGTGAGCATTTATAATAAAAATCTTGCCCTTTTGCAAAATGGAACAGGGCTTTGGGGTGATGTTTCTTCTACGCAATCGGGGGTGATTGTGCCAAATCCTGCCAATTCACAGCAATATTATGTATTTACAACAGGGGCGGAAGTGGGCGCAAATACGGGTAGCGTGTATGATGGCGTTGCCTATTCTTTGGTGGACATGAGCCTAAACAATGGCTTGGGAGCTGTGGTAAATGGGCAAAAAAATATACAACTGTTGCGCCCTGCTACGGAAAAAGTAACGGCAGTAAAGCATTGTAACGGAACCGATTATTGGGTAATTTGTCATGCGTGGAATAGCGATGCATTTTATGCTTACAAAATTTCGGCGGCAGGCGTTTCTGCTCCTGTGATTACGCAAATAGGCTCAGTACATAAAAATTGGGACGGGACGGGCAAAAATTTAGAAAGTATTGGCTATCTAAAAGCCTCTCCTAATGGAAAAAGAATTGCAGCCGCAATTTGTAATCGCCCCAACAATGACGTAGAAGTGTTTGATTTTGATAATGTTACAGGCGTTTTAAGTAATCCTTTGCTAATTCCTACCGCAGGTTTTGCTTACGGTTTGGCATTTTCTCCTGATAATCAAAAGCTATATGTTTCCTTTTTGTTTGAAGATATTTTTCAATACGATTTAACCGCGCCAAACGTGGCGGCATCGGTTTATACGGTAGTAAGTAATCCCAGCAAAAGTTGGGGGGCAATTCAACTCGCGCCTGATGGAAAAATGTATGTTGCCTCTTGGCAGGCAACTGCGCTATCTATCATTCACAACCCCAATCAAGTAGGAAGTGCCTGTAACTTTGTGCAAAATGGCTTTCCTTTGTTAGCAGGAACTTTTAGTTCGCTAGGTTTGCCTAATTTTATTGATGATTTTTTTGTGCCTGAATTGTATTTAGGGCAGGATACGGCAATGGGGGGCTGTTCGGGTACAAATAGTTTTACCTTAGACGCAGGCAACGGTTGGTTGTCTTACCTTTGGTCAAATGGCGCGACAAATCAAACGATAAATGTATCCACTGCGGGCTTATATTGGGTAGAAGTGATGTCGAGTTGTAGTACTTTGGTGCGCGATTCTATTTTAATTAGCGAGATAAGTGTGCAACAAAACGCCACGATTTGCGCAGGGCAAACTTATATTTTACCCGATGGCTCGGTGGCGAATGCTACGGGCGTTTATACTACAACCATTCCTTCTCCTTCGGGCTGCGATACAACTTTTTATACCCATCTTACGGTTTTTCAATACCCTGTAACAGATGTTTTTGCCCAAATTTGTGAAGGAGCAAACTACACCTTACCCGATAACAACTTAGTGAGCAATGCAGGGGATTATAGTACAACTTTAACGGCTACTTCGGGTTGCGATAGTGTGGTGGTTACGCATTTGAGTTTATTTCCTACGTATAACCAAACTGAAAATATTGCCTTGTGTGAGGGCGAAAGTTATACCCTCCCCAGTAGCATAACGGTCAATCAATCAGGGACCTATACTTCTATTTTGACAACAAATCAAGGCTGCGATAGCACGATTCAAAGTGAAGTAACGGTTTTTGCGCTTTCTCAACCACAAATAATAGGCGATTCTATTATTTGTGAAAATCAAACGATTCAATTACAAGCAGTTGCCCTTAATGCAAGTTTTTTTATATGGAATACGGGTGATAGTACACAAAGTATTAGCAAGGTATTAACGCAGTCGCAAGGATTTTCGGTAACAGTCTATAATGTGGCGGGTTGTGCGAGCCAAAAAGATTCTGTTTTTGTTAAGGTAGAACCCAATGCAATAGCAGATTTTACATTTTCGCCCGAAACAATGATAACTCCGCAAGAAATTACACTTGTGAGTCAGAGCCAAAATGCTTCGACTTATTCATGGAATTTTGGGGGAATTGATTGGGCTACAGGCTCGGTTGTTGTTGTTCCTTATCCAGAAATGCTTGATTCTCTTGTAGTTACTTTAGTAGCCGACAACAAAGCGCATTGCCGCGATACGATACAAAAAACCATCTTTTTAGAAAATGCTTTTGCCGCGAATGCTTTTAGCCCAAATGGTGATGG
>JBJXHA010000459.1:0-16621 GCA_046160275.1 Bacteroidia bacterium
ATCAGATTTACTTTAAATTAAGGGCTAAAATTAACCATTTTTGGTAATAAATGCAAAGGTAAAATTTTAACAATAAAAAACGCAAGTAAGGTTTAATTACTTGCGTTTTTTGTTATTTATGATGTTATAGCGGAATTACCAAGGGAAGCTAAACATAATCGAGGTGTTTCTGTCATACAATCCTTCGATTTTGATGATGCCTTTGGTATTGTCGAGTTCTTTTTGGAGAGAAGCTGGATTTGAAACAGGTTTGCCATTTACTTTGGTGATAATGAAACCTTTTTTCACACCTCCGCGGGCAAGTTTTGCGCCTGGTACTTCTACTTTTACCCCATTTGCGACATCTAGGTCTGATTTTTCGGCAGAGGTAAGGTTGCGGAATTTAGCTTCGCCTAAAGGAGCTGTTTCCTCCTCTTTTTCTGCTTTTCCACGTGAAGAATTGTCCTCTTCTTCCTCCTCGCTATTATCAAGTGCTACGCTGCGCTCCTCGATGCTTTGCAAAGTAATCGTTGTTTCTTTTTCGTCATTACCACGCAAATATTTTACCGTTACTTTATCTCCAGGACGATGACGACCAATTTGTTCTTGCAATTCAGAGCTGCTATTTACCGATTTTCCATCAATGCTTACAATTACATCGCCTGTTTTCAAGCCTGCTTTTTCTGCACCACTTCCTCCATTTACACCTGCAACATAAGCTCCTTGCAAGACTGACAAGCCTTTTTCTTCTGCCACTTTTGCATTTACATTGTCAATTCTGATTCCCAAAATACCGCGTCTAACTTCGCCATATTGTAGCAAATCTTCCATGACTTTTTTAACAATTGCGGCAGGAATAGCAAAAGAATAACCTGAATAATAGCCTGTACGTGAGGCAATTGCAGTATTAATTCCAATTAAATCGCCTTTTGTATTAATTAAAGCACCACCGCTATTTCCTCTATTTACGACTGCATCTGTTTGAATAAAAGACTCGATGCGATAGTTTCCATCTAACAAACGAATATCCCTTCCTTTCGCGCTCACAATCCCTGCTGTTACCGTAGAAGTTAATTCCATCGGGTTACCAATAGCAATCACCCATTCGCCAATTTTCAAATCATCAGAATTACCCACTTCCAAGTAAGGCAAATCATCGCCTTCAATTTTCAACAAAGCCAAATCGGTGGAAGGGTCTGTTCCTATAAGTTTTGCTTTAAAACTACGATTATCGAGCAAGGTAACCTCTAACTCGCTCGCGCCATCAATCACATGGTTATTGGTAGCGATGTAGCCGTTTGCCGAAATGACTACGCCTGAACCCGATGCAATACCATCTTGTGGCGTTTGTCGTTTATCAAGTCCGCCATCGCCAAAAATATCACGAAAAATGTCCGCACCACTGTTGCCGTTACCCGAAAAGGTGGATTGAATATGAACAACGGCAGGACGAGCTTTGTCGCAAGCCCCCACAAAGTTAGGGAGTTCTGTGGTTTCTTCCGCTTGATTATAACGGGAAAAAACAGCAGGCAGGCTTTGACTGTGCGCAAAACTTTTTTTCTCAAAAAATACTTTGTAGCCTACAATTCCAAATGCCGATCCTAGCATTGCTACGAAAAAAATGCCCAAAAACTTTTTCATGTTCTTTTGTAATTTAAACTGATTGGAATGAAGATGTGTTTCGAAAGATTTAAGTGCTTTTATTTATCATGTTCTCAATCTTTTAGCAGCCAGAATGTCCTAAAAATTGAGGAAGTATTAAGAAAAACAAAGATGTAGCTTTTAACGGAGAAAAACAAGATTTAGTTTTGTTATTTTAACGTAATTTAACGGATAATTTGCGTGATGTTGTTTTATTTGCCCAAATTTTGCAGAGAAATAGGCGAAGCATGGTTAAAAATTTGCAATTTCTCTTTTGTTTTACTAACATTGTTGCAGTTTATGGAATATAAGTATTGCAACAAAATAAGATAGCATTAAATATGAAAATAGGTAACATCTTAGTACTCAGCCTCTTCTTGCTTATAGGCTTGATGGCGAATGCCCAAAACACAAGCAACAAGTCGGAAATTGAGCAGATTTCTGAAACGTTGATGGATTATATTGAAGGTACTGCGAATGGAGAACCCGAAAGGTTAAGAAGGGCTTTCCACCCTGATTTTAATTTATATACGGTAACAGAAACCGATAGTTTAAAAGTTCGGTCAGGCGAGAAATATATTGCGGGCGTAAAGGCGGGGGAAAAAACAAATCGAATTGGGCGCATCATTTCTATTGATTACGAGAAAGATGCGGCAACAGCAAAGGCGGAGATTGTGATTCCCGGTTGGCGGATTTTTACGGATTATTTTTTGCTCCTTAAATATCAAGGCGCGTGGAAAATTGTGCAAAAGAGTTATACATGGAGACCCTACCCCAAAGCTGAAGAGAAAAAATAAAGCGAATTGGCTAAATATATACCGTTCCTAAATAGAAATCAATTTTTTTGCCTTTTCTTATACAGATGAATCCACACAGTTGCTATTTTAAAGTGTTTGTTGTGTGGATTCATCTGAATTAGATTTTGAAACTGATTTAGGAATGATATATTATAAAAAAACAGGCTACCTCAAAAGGGCAACCTGTTTTTTTATAAGCACTCGATAATAATTAGTTTATGTTAATGTTTTTACTCAAAATGTTGATTATAAAACACTTAAACTCATTTTCAACTATCAACTATTACCTATCACCTACTTATGTAAAAATAACTAACTTTTATTGCCAATTATTTATTATGTTTAGAAATCTGTTGACAAATCGTCATCATAATCTCCTTCATTTGCGTCTAATGCTTCTGGCTCAAGGTCTAAATCAAGCTCTAGTTCTCCATCAGGATTCACGTCTAACATTTTCAGATAACCAATTTCTTGTTCTGACAACATTCTCCATTTTCCACGAGGAAGTCCTTTTTTGCCTAATGAAGCAATCATTACACGGTCAAGCGCAACTACATTTGCTCCAATTGCATCAAAAATGCGGCGAATAACGTGATTTTTTCCGCTGTGAATTTCTACAAGTACTTGATTTTCAGGTTTACCCATCAAATGCTCGATTTTGTCCACTTTAGAAAGTCCATCTTCTAATTCCACACCTTTTTTCAGTTGGATAAAGTCTTCTTCATTGATAATTCTATCCACAGAAACATGATAACGCTTGCGAATACGGTGAGAAGGATGTGTCAATTTTTCGGTCAAATCGCCATCATTGGTAAGCAAAATCAAACCTGTTGTATCTCTATCTAATCTTCCTACTGGATATACGCGCTCGTTGGTAGCATCAGAAATCATATCAACAACTGTAGTTCTGCCTAATTCGTCATTTGTAGTACAAATTACGTTTTTAGGTTTGTTGTACAAAATGTAGATACGATGTTGAATGGTCAACAATTTTCCGTTGTACTCAATTGCATCGGTCAATACATTTACTTTTGTACCCATTTGCGTTACTACTTGTCCATTTACTTTGACGTGTCCATCTCTGATTAGATCATCGGCATCACGACGAGCACAAATACCACATTTTGCAACGAAACGGTTCAAACGAATTACATCAGGTAATTCATCTCTTTGAGGAACTACGTTGTTAAGAGGTTCTGCGATGATAAAGGGTTGACGTTGTTGAGGTCTGCCACCACCACGGTTGAAGCCACCGCCACCACCGCCACGGTTGAAGCCGCCACCACCGCCACCGCGATTGAAGCCACCGCCGCCGCCGCCACGATTGTAGCCGCCACCACCGCCACCGCGATTGTAACCGCCACCGCTACCGCCACGATTGTAGCCGCCACCACCGCCGCTTCCGCCACGATTATAGCCGCCACCACCACCGCTGCCACCGCGATTATAGCCGCCACCACCGCCACCGCGATTGTAGCCACCACCTTCAGTGCCACCACGATTGTAGCCGCCACCTTCAGTGCCGCCACGATTGTAGCCACCACCTTCAGTACCGCCACCACGATTGTAGCCGCCGCCTTCGGTGCCGCCACCACGATTGTAACCTCCGCCACCTTCCGTGCGATTGTTATAGCCACCTGTACGATTGTTGTAACCTCCCGTTCCGCCTTCGTTACGATTGTTGTAGCCGCCTGTGCGATTGTTGTTGTAGCCACCTTCAGTGCGAGGTTTGTTGTAACCTCCTTCAGTGCGATTGTTATTGTAACCGCCGCCTTCTGTACGATTGTTGTTATAACCGCCTTCGGTACGAGGTCTGTTGTAACCGCCTTCGGTACGAGGTCTGTTGTAACCACCTTCGGTACGAGGTCTGTTATAGCCACCTCCTTCAGTACGATTGTTGTTGTAACCGCCGCCTTCGGTGCGATTGTTGGTATAACCACCTTCGGTACGAGGTTTATTATAGCCTCCTTCGGTGCGATTGTTGTTATAACCGCCTTCGCTGCGGTTATTGTTGTACCCACCACTTCCGCGATTGTAGTTATTGTTCCCATAATTACGGTTGTTTCCGTAACTATTGTTACCATATCCACCACGGTCTTGGTAAGGTTTCTTGTAATAGGGCTTGTCGCCATCTCCGCTATTGTCGTAGCGTTTTTGATATGGCTTGTCCCCA
Organism: Bacteroidia bacterium; assembly: GCA_046160275.1. Classification (GTDB taxonomy): domain Bacteria; phylum Bacteroidota; class Bacteroidia; order J057; family J057; genus JBJXHA01. Next base: position 4,591 of record JBJXHA010000459.1, read on the forward strand.
TCATTGCCCTCACGGTTAAAATTCTTGTCATTAGAGTTTCCGCTGTTTTCGGAATTGAACTCATCATTCGGATTGTCAAAAGGTGGCTGTTGCATAGTACCTTAAACTTTGAAGTGATTAAAAATTAAAAAATGAATAAAAGTTAATGATATATAATGATGCTTCTCAGCTCTCATTCGTGGTTATTATTTAGGAGTGCTTTCTACTTTGAATAAAGCTGCTTCCTCTTCGGCAGTAATCTCAAACTCTTTAAGCTTAGGCAAATCGGTTAGGGAATTGATACCAAGATATTGCAGGAAATATTCACCCGTAGCATACAATAGTGGTCTGCCAGGAGCATCTGACCTGCCAGAAATTACAATTAGTTTTTTGTCTAATAATTTTTGGACTGCATAATCACTATTTACTCCTCGAATATGTTCAATTTCTGCTTTAGAAAGGGGCTGTTTGTAGGCTACAATCGAAAGAACTTCGAGGGCGGCTTTTGACAAACGCTTTTGATTTTTAATGATAGAAGCCTGTCTTACGTATGGATAATAAATTGATTTAGTTAAAAATTGATACCCATTTGCTATTTTTCGTATCTCAAAAGGGTAGATATCGTGCTTATATTTTTCTAAAAGAATAGCCAATGTTTCATTTACTTCGGAAAGTTCTATTGCCTTACTATCAGCTTGTTGTTCTTGAATTTTGCCTAAAACCTCCATCAACTCCTCCAACTTCATGGGTTGCTCCGACACAAACAGAATGGACTCAATTATGTTTTCCAAAGGGGGACGCATACAAATATGAAGGTTTTAACGTGATTTTAGATAAAAAGGTTTACACATTCCTCTCAATTTAGAAAAGATAATGATAGCAAATTTGCGCAAAATCCTTTCTTCTTCATTAGCAATTTCGGTGCAAATATACGAAAAAAACTCACAGAAAAACAATCTGTGAGTTATAAGCATGATATTTTTATGAGATATTTTTACTCTGCCTTGCCATAAAATTGAATATTTATCTCTGAAGGTGGCTCTTTTCCGAAAATTCTAGCCATTGTTCCTGCGGTTAATCCCAAGCCATTTTTGGTAGCAAGTGTTCCAACTACTTGTAACTCAATGGCTCCCGCCTCATTAGGCAGACTAAGCATTACCCTCGTACCAACAGGAAGGTAATTATGATAGCATTTAAAGCCGCTTCCTTCTTTTGCATCTGTTACTTCTATTAAATTCAATTTTTCCGCATATTTCCAGTAATTTTGCTGATGCACCGAAATTACTTCCTTCTTTACATTTTTGCCTAAATTTTTCGCCTTCATCGAAAGGAGAGATCTTGGTACAATCCAGTCAAATTTTGCATTTGCTAGGCGAGCATTGCTGTTATTGTTACTTGAAACATTAGTGTTTGGCTTTTTTCCCATACCTCTACTTGAAGCAACAATAGGCTCTGCTGCTGCTTTTTCTTCAGGAGAAGCATTTTCTGCTAATGCTTTTGCATTTTCTGCTTCTGCATCAATTAAAGGCTTCATTTTCAAGTAAGTAATTTCTGGAGAATTTTGCAACTTCGTCAAAGTATTGGCACGTTTTACTACATTTTTTTCCCATTTTGCCTTTTGCAATAAAACCGCAGCACGTACTTCTTCTTGCCCCATATACAAGTTTTCAATAGGCACCCAACCTTTTTTGTTTTTCTCAACTCCTATTATATAGGCGTATTTTCCAGAAAATTCTGTTTTTACCACAGGTTCTCCTGCTTCAAAATTCATTCCCACTAAAAAAGTTTTTGGGTCTTTGGGATTACGAATGGCAGCCGTTTGGGTATTAATAACTACCCCTTCCCCTTCGGGTATGAGCAAATATTCATTAATCCAGCCCTCTTTTCCATCAGGCAGCGACAATTTCACATAAGTACGTTTACGGTCTTCACTCACTTCAATCCTTTCAGGCGTAGTAGTCACATTTTCGCCAAAAAAGATTTTTCCAACTTCTTTTGAATCCTTACTAGGCTCAGCTTTTACGCCCAGTTGATGCCATACGGTAGTGGCTGTTTTTTGCGCTAGAGAGAGGGTGAAACTCAAGGTCAGCGCACTGAAAATGAACTTTTTAATCATTATTTCTGAATAAGTTATATGGTTATTTTGCAATCAGATCTTTTGGTTGTCTTATTGTTTGCAAAGATACGAAAAAATAAGGATTTGGGTTTTACTCTGGCCTATATTTATCAAATTTTGCATCTTGTACCATAATTTTAAAAGCAGGATTCGTAAAAATCATAGCGCGATATTTTTCGTCTAATGCTACGGCATGGTCAAGGCAATCCATTGTTTTGCTTGTCCAACCACGAAAAGCGTAAATAATTGCCAAATTAAAATAAGTAGCCGCCGCTTTTTCGGAGGTTTTGTCTTGCTCTAGTGCCGACATAAAATCTTGTTCTGCCTCCATAAAGCGATTGGTACGCAAACGCGCCACGCCACGATTGTTAAAAAATAGCGGTTGTGGTGTATTCGTTTCCCACATTTTATTATACTCATTCAAAGCCCCCGAAATCCAACCTACCCTATCCATCAAAATCGCACGCTGTATAAACAAAGGTCTATCATTCGGGTTTTCCTGCACATATTGATTGTAGTCTGCCAACATTTTTTTACGTTGCTCAAAACTCATCGTTTCCATGTCCATAAATTCGATGCCGCGAATGATTTCGCTGTAAATTTTGTTGTTTTTATCCAACATTTCTGCCCGTCTTAATGCCATAAAATACTTTTCTCGGTCTTTTTTGGGCGAATAATAAGAAGCCAACAAAGAGTATAAATTAGCGGAAGGGCGCATCGTAAGCAGTTCGTTTACCTTTCTTAACTCTGTTTGATAAGTCGAAGTCATTTCCTTTTCATCATAAGGTTTTACATTCACTTTTTCCGTAATCACTTTTGTAATCTCCTCATTACCAATCTGATGTGTACCATCATATTTTAACAAAGGTTTGTCTGAACCCATATAGGTAAAATCAATAAGGGCAGAAACATGACGGGTATAACTCAATACTTCTTGCTTGAACACATTCCAACACGACATTCCGCGCAAAAAAGCCTCTTTTGTGTCGTTATTTTCGCGCATCGCCATAATAGAAAGAATTTGCGATTTTTCGGCATTGCTCAGTTTCGATTTTCCTGTTAATTCAACGGCTCTTGCCCATTCCTCGCCCATTCCTTTGGTAATAATTGGAATATTTCGCAACACAGGGTTTTCGAGTAGCAAGATTTTTTTCAAAGTGTCCGCCCGTTTTTGCGAAAGTTCGATGTTTTTAAATTCAGGTCCATTAAGAGAAGAATAGCCTTGAATCGTAATTTGCGTAGGGCGAAAGTTTTGCTTCTCATATTCGACAATGTGCCTTTGAATGGCATTGAAAAAAGCCGAGTCGCTGATTCTGAACATATTCTCAGGAAAGTCCACATCTACGGTAGCCGTAAAATTATTGAATTTTCGATAAGATTCACTTTTTGCTTCAATTTTGGGAATTTCGATAACAGATTGTAATTTAGTAGAATCCCAATTTTGCGCGCCACAGCAAGTTGCCGAAATCATTCCAAAAGGGTCGGCACCGCTATTACAAAAAAGCGTTTCTTTGCCTTTTTTAGGGTGTATTCGCTTGATAGTGAAAGAAATAGAAAGCTCTTTACCATCAATTTTTGAACCGTTCAAGGGTACTTTATAATAGAAAAAAGGCGTACAATGACTAAAATAATAAGATTTATCAATCACCAAAGGAAACAAGCGACCCTCTTTATCTACTTCTAAATCAGCAACTTCCCCCGCCGCACGATAACTTACATTTACCCAAATTTGTGTCCCTTTATCGTCTAAATAATGGGAATAGGGTAAATCTTTATGCAATCGAAAACACAAAGTATCTTTTCGAATTTCATATTGCCCTGGCTCCAAAAAATAGTGCCTAAATTCACTGTTATCGTTACGGCTTACACTTAGTTTCACACCCAAAGTATTGTTGCTTTTAATCGTTTTTTCCACTTCATCAGCAAAAGTTTGGCAGGTATTTACATATTTTATCTCTTGATATTTCACTTTGTTAATGAACCCTTCAGGGCGGCAACCTGTAAGAAAATAAACAGCGAGTAGGAGGAAGATAATTCTTTTCAAGATAATTTGCATACAGATGAAACAATAAATAATGATTAGCAAAAACAGTAAAATATTGATTATAAGCACTTTGATAAAAAACACTTATTTGCTTTTGTCCTTATTTTGGCTCACTTATTAAAAAAGATGAGAAAAAATAAAGAACAAAGTAATAAAAAAAACTAATGGGAAAAAAATGGGATTGTTATAAAGCGTTTCGCTTATCGCTCAAAAAGCGAATTGTGTATGATAATTTGGGACATTTTCTTATTTCCAGAATAAAATTAAAACGCTTTTTCTTACAAGTCAATTCTTTCAAAAATTTGCAATTTTCTGCCCAAAAACAAGCCAAAATGCTTACCTTTGCGCCTTCATCTTACCACGAATAATGTATGATTAGTAAACTAAAAGAATTTGAATACAAGCAACCGGAAATTGTATTCAATTGGAAAGACAGCGAAACCGAAGCGGAAGGCTGGGTTGTAATTAATTCTTTGAGAAATGGCGCAGCAGGCGGCGGTACGCGTATGCGTAAAGGCTGTAGCATGAATGAAGTGCTTTCTCTTGCCAAAACCATGGAAATTAAGTTTTGTGTGGCTGGTCCTAGTATCGGTGGCGCAAAATCGGGCATTAATTTCGACCCCAATGACCCACGCAAAGATGGGGTACTAAAACGCTGGTACAAAGCAGTCGCGCCTTTGTTGAAAAATTACTACGGTACAGGCGGCGATTTGAACATAGACGAAATTAAAGAGGTAATTCCGATTACTTCCAGTTTTGGTATTTTACACCCACAAGAAGGCGTTGTAAATGGTCATTTTAATCCAGATGATGCCACGCGTAAGCTCATTATCAAGCAATTACAAGATGGCGTAACGCAACTCATCACGGATAAATATTATACTCCTGATGTAAGTCAACACATCACCGTTGCCGATATGATTACAGGTTTTGGCGTGTCTGAGGCAGTAAGACATTATTATAAAATTTGGGGAAAAGCAGCAGAAGGAAAAAGAGTAATTGTGCAAGGTTTTGGAAATGTTGGAGCTGCTGCAGCTTGGGAAATGGCAAAACATGGCTATAAAGTTGTGGGTATCATTGATAGAAGCGGCGCAATTATCAAACCTGAAGGCTTGAGTTTGGAAGAAATTACGCATTTGTTTTTGACACGCAATGGAAATATGTTGCAGGCAGATAACTTAATTCCTTTTGATCAAGCAAATTTAGATATTTGGGGAATGGGAGCAGAAGTGTTTTTGCCTTGTGCTGCTTCACGCTTAGTAACGCATCATCAACTAGATACGATGATTGAGAACGGCTTGGAAGTGATTTCTTCGGGTGCAAATGTTCCTTTCAATGATGCTGAAATTTTCCTAGGCGAAACGGCAATTCATGCAGACAATTCAGTAGCGGTTTTACCTGACTTTATCGCAAATTGTGGTATGGCACGCGCTTTTGCTTATTTTATGCAGCCCAATACTTCGATGAGAGATGCGGATATTTTTGAAGATACTTCTCACATTATCGAGCAGGCATTGCATAAAACCTACCTTACAAATCCTGAAGAAAGTACGCAAATTTGGCAAAATTCTTTGGCTTGGGTGCTTGATGAATTGTTGAATAAAAAACAAGCGGTAGCGAGTTAATTTCTTAGCGCACTTGCTACATAACATAATACAGAAGAGGCTGTCTAAAAAGGCTAAATCACAAACAACATTATTCCTTGTGATTTACTTTTTATTATGTTCTACGTAAAAAATTCGGAACTCTTCGATGAGTTCCGAACTTTTTAGACAGCTCCTTCTGTTATTTTTTAGCAATTCCTATTTTTACTCAACCGCCACTTTTTCTACTTGCAACTCTTTCCCTACCTGCAATTGTAAAAAATAAATACCAGGGACAAGCGGCTTCTCCCAACTTATTACCGCCTGCTGATTATCCACGTAAATACTTTTAGCGTCCACCTTTCTACCTAATTTATCCCATAAAACAAGTTGCGCCAAAGCAGGTTTTTGCAGAGAAATCAAGGTTTTAAAGCTTTGAGAAGCAGGGTTAGGATAGGTATAAAATTGCTGGATAAATGCCGTTTGTGCGGGTATTGCTACGACAGTTGTATCCAGTAACACATCACAAACGCCTTCTAATTCCCAAGGCGAACTCGTTCCCCCAAGATAAGGCATTTCATTTACGGTGTACCATTTATTCTTAAAAATCAAGCCATTATAAGAAACGATGTTATTGGGTACGTTATAAATTTGCGTACTGTTCCATTCTGGATGACCGCAAGCCGTTGCATCAAAATTCACCAATTCAAAGGTGATATTTTCGGTGGTCGTATGATTATCGTTATCCGTAGCAGTAACCGTCAAGGTATGCATTCCCCACGAAGTAGGCGGAGTCCAAGCGATGGTTTGCAAGCCTTGTAAAGTGCTAGGTTGCGTTTGTCCATCAATTTTAACGACCAAAGTAGTAATTTTCCCATCTATGTCATCTACCCAAAATCTCAAAAAAGCAGAATCTAGTTCAGAACGAACAATTTTGCCTCCATTTGTAGGGTTAATGAAATGAATGGTAGGCGAGCAACCTGTCACAGGACAAGGATTCGCAGGGTTTTCGCCATACACTTGGTTTAAAGGAATTGGGGCATTTGCATAATAATCTTGTACTTTCTGAATCCAAAAATAATTATCGGAAGGAGGATTTCCCACCCCATCAGTAGAAGCATTTACGCCTGCCCCAAAGAGCGCCGAAATTACCCCTGCATTTTTTGTTTCTTGCAAATGATTCCCCCAATGAACAATCCCACTTCCTGGTGCATAGTACATTTTGGGGTCATTGTATTTGTTTTCTGTAAAATAATTAATTCTATCTATGGACATTGGCAAAAAACCATCTCCTAAAAAGAAGTCTGTACTGCTGTCTTCATATTTTGTTGGCGTATTGTCCATGTCCTCATAAGGTTGCCCTGTGTAAGCACTGCCATATAAAGATTCGTTGATACGCCCTACGGGTAATTGCCACAAAATCACGGGTTTACCTGATATTTTATACATTTGATTCACATACAACAAATAATTGTTCCAATGGTCATTGTTAAAAAACCAAGTGCAATCTGAAGGATTTGGCGTATTGTTTTGCCCCATCGCATCTAAACCATATTTATCAATCGAAATAAAATCTGCCCCATGCGACAAAATGCCTGCATTCATACCGTAAGCAGTCATTTCCTTTGCCGTTAAGCCAATTAAATACTTGGCTGCATCTAGGTTTAAGTTATCTGATTTGCGCAAAATCCCTTTACTTCCCGCATGATTTCCGTATGCCCAGAGGTTAAGTTGCCAGCCATAAAAGATTTTATGCCCTGCATTTCGTTTGGTAGCAATCGTTTTATTGATACGATGCACTAAAGTAGCAATATTTCCTGCATTATTCGCAATCGTAGTTTCGCCCACTGCGGTAGGAATAAGGTAAGGATTATTCGGCACTGCATTTTGCTGCATATAGCCCAAAAAATCAGGCTCTAAAATGATACCATATAAATCTCCATTCATCACCGTTTGCACCGAATCCATGAAATTATTAAGGTCTTGGTAATAGGCAGTCATGTAGGTAACATCTTGAGCATGAGCTAGATCTAATAGATAACTTTCTCCATTATCGGGAATGTTATAATAGACAAAGAAAGGAATTAACCCATGTCTGATACTTTCGCGTGCAAATTTCGCAGGGCGGTCAGGTCCCCACGATTGCCAGCCTCCAATCGCTCCTCCGTTGATGTAGATGTAGCGAATGTCCATTGCTTTGTTGGTCGCGTCAGTATCAATGTCCTTCCAAAATGCTAAATCTCCCGTAAGGTCTTCCGAAACAGAGCCAATAGAAAGATATTGAGGTAAGCCTGGAATTGCTCCATTTGTATGATTTACACGCACTCCTATATAATAGACTTGTGAACCCGAAGTAATTTTCAATCCTGTTCTTCCTGCTTTTAAGGCATTGAAGGTGACAGAATTGCCATTAATTGTCCAAGAGAGAATACCTGGATTTCGGGAAACGATATTGCTAATGTTACCTGAAAAAGTATAGGTAGGAGTATTGCCTTGATTAAAAGCAATTTGCAAAGGAAGGCTTGCCAAATTTAAACTTCCTTGCGCCAGTAAAACAAATGGAAAATACAGTAAAAAACTGAGTATTATTTTTTTCATATCACTTTAAATAAAGCGCAAAGATAAGGTAAAGTTCTCAAAAAAAACGTCTGCGTTCTCTCAACGCAGGCGTTTCTTATTTTTTATTGACTATGGCAAGACAATTCAAAGAGTGAATTAAGCAATTTTACGGAACAAGAAAAGAGAAGGTTGCTATTTTTATCAAAATTTTTGAATAAATTTAACATTTCTTTGATAAACCTAGAAAAAGCCTTTACTTTGTGCAGCAAACAGCAGGTCAAATAACGATAAACACCTGACAACTGTTAAACAGATAAATTGATAACTGAGTATGCAAATTATAGAATGGATAAAAAACTTCTTTGCGCATCGAAAATTTAAGGACTTGATGTTGAGGGGAAAGCGGTTTTCAAGGGATTTTATTGGGTTGAATCGCGCAAAATCTATTGGTATTATTTTCAATGCAAACCAATGTAATATAGAAGATATCAAGGAGTTGCGAGCTTATGTAGAACAAATGAAAGCAAAAGGGAAGCACGTGGTTTTAATTGAATTAAACTACCTGAAACAGTCTATCCCTCAATTTCAACATACGGTACAAACGGTATTTATCAATCCAGAGAAATATAACTGGTTTGGTTGCCCAAAACAGCAGGTTGAAACGCAACTGTCCCACCACAAACTAGATATTTTGTTGAATTGCGATACTTCCCAAGAAATCACTTCGCATTATGTTTGCGCTATTTTAGAGGCAAAAATGCGAACAGGAATGTATGTGCAAGGCATGGAGCCGTATTATGATTTGATGTTAGATGGTGCAAAAGAGCAAAGAATTAGTAAAAAAATTCAACATTTTGAGCATTATTTAAAAATGATAGATAAGACCTAGCAATAAAAGGAAGGTGTCTAAAAAGTTCGGAACTCATCGAAGAGTTCCGAACTTTTTACATGGAACACGCTCCAAATATCATTAATAAGAATGTCTATGAAACGTTATTTCTTTCTTTTTTTTATCTGTTTCCTTAGCTCGGCTTGCGATGCACTCGAAAAGGGAAAAAATATGGATTATCAGCAATTTGATGCCAGCCAACATTTCCGTCCCAAATTATCTCTTGCGCGAATAGACACGCTCAAGGGCTGGGATTATTGTTGGGAAGTTGCCGCCCCTATTTTAAAATTTCTCGGCAACAATGGCGACGCCGATATTTCCAAAATGAAACGCTTATCAAGTGGGCAAAAGGCTTTGTATTTCTTTTGGAATTTGGATTCGGAGGTAGCAGGCGGTGGTTTTGTACAATATTATTGGAATGGAAACGAGTATCAAGTACTTCCTTTGCAAAGTGGCTTGAACTTAATCCATAATCAACCTTTATCCAATTTAGTAGCCACAGCGCACAGCGAGTATTTAAAAAATCGCGGCATTTTCGATAAATCAAAGCAGCGAAAAGATTTAAAAGGCTTGTACGGACATTTGCCTCAAATGCGCCCACTTCGTGCGCAATACGATTCCCTTCAAAATCAATCTGTTGAATTGATGGAAGTGTATATTCGGGCGCATCAGGGAGATTTTTTTGTGGGGGATAAGTGAGCAAAATAGATGTTAAAGTGCCAAAAGAGGGTGCAGCAAAAGGCTAATTCATAAAAATATTATTCCTTGTAATCTCAGTTTTTGTTATGTTCTACATGAAAAGTTCGGAACTCTTCGAAGAATTCCGAACTTTTTAAACAGCCTTGCTTCTAAACAAACTCCTTAATACCCTGGTCCCTTCGCCACCATCTTATCAAATTTCTTAAAATAAGGTTTTGTGGCTAAGGCATCTTTTAATTTCACGAAATTATCCAAATCAAAAGTATGCGGATACACAATTTCCAAAAATTGAAAGCGCGTATCTTCGTATTGAATCAATTTTATCAGTTCTGTAAGTTGTTCTGTGCTAAAACAAGCATTTTTTTGCACCCATTTTGAGAGCAAATCTAGCTTTTCAAAATCGAACTGCCCATCATTGCCTTTGTTTTGCATTTGAACGTATAACTCTTTGCAGACTTTGTTTGAAACGGCTTCATAACAACCCATTCGCCCTAAATAGGGTTTGTTTGTTTCATCATTTACATGCTCATGGCGATAACGAAATTTCTGAAACTGCGTTACAATCATGCCCGAACTCCAGCCTTCTGTCATTGTGTTGCGCGGATATTGATTTAACACTTTATACCATTGAGAACGAATATTCGAACCAAAAGACATAACCACATACCATTGATTGTCTTGGTAAGACATGTGTGTAATCATACTAGAGTTTTGAGAAGATGATTTTTGCTGAATAAACTCTTCGGGCATTTCGGGAGAAACGAAAAAATCTTGGCTCACAATATTTGTCCCTTGATTCATCAAAACCACATAAGAGCCTTTCCCTACGGTAATATCCATGATACGATAGCCCTCAAGTAGTTTTTCGCGCACTTGTTCTTCAGGAAATTTCGTGTCTTCCAAAATAAGTTGATGCGTATAACCGAGCTTAGTCCCTTTACTTAACATTGCGCCCCAAATTCCATTGCCAAAAGTTAGGCTTGTAATAAACCAACCTTTGTCTAATTTGGATTGGAGTTTATTTTTCGCAAATTCATCAGAAGCCCAAGGCTCTTGTTCGCTATAATTCGTAGAGTCGGTAAAAACGACTACCCATAAATTAGCACCATAACTAATATCTTCCACTTTAAAACCCGTTTTCGCGCGTTCCTCTATTTTTTCTTTAGGGAAATCGGGGCTAAATGCGCATTCTTGGGTGCGCGCTTTATGTCCTTTTGACATGACAATCAAAAAATTACCGCTTTGTGCGAAAAGAACTGTGTGGAAAAAAACAACGAAGAAGATGGCAAATATGCTTTTCATTTTACATCAATGATTGAAAGTTATTCTTTCATAACACAATAAAAAGTGAAATAAGAACGACTTTAGAGGTGAAATTATTGAATTGAGATAACCTTTTAAAACGTCAATAAATGTGCCTATTTAGCCTTATTTTATTCTCTAAAAAAACGAATGTAAGATATTTTGAAAAATAGCACAAACTCTCATTCTTATTCTTTCATCAAATCACGAACTGTCTGCTTTTCTTCGTACAAGGAGCGTGTTTTGGGGCTATACAATTTCCCTTTTTTATCAATTAGCGCATAACGTGGCAAGAAAGTAACGGCAAGTTTTTTCTTAATTTTATGTTTGGGCTTGGCATACACCACAATTCCCGGCGGCTTATGCTGCTTTACTGCTTTTTTAAAGGCACTTTTATTGGCATCTACATTAATCGTAAGCAAGACCACAGGTTTATCATAAAACTCACCTTGCATAATATTTTGATTCGTAGGAAAAGAAACAATACAAGATTGACACCAAGAAGCCCAAAAATCTAGCACAACTACCTTGCCTTTAAAATCGCTGAGACGCACCTTTTTCCCATTTGCATCTTGAAAACGATAATTTTCAATCAAAGTTCTTTGCAACGTATTATCTATTTGTGCAAAGCCTATCTGCGTGAATAAGAAGCAAATAGCTATGATTTTCAAGAAAAATTTCATAGAACAATTAATAGTGAATAATTAATAATGATTAGTGAATAATAAATAACGGTATTATACTTTGGTAGTGGCATAAATGTAATGCTGTACGGGCTGCTTTAGCTGCCCGATAACTTGCAAAAACTTCGTTTTTGCGCTTTTGCGGCAGCTAAAGCAGCCGCTACAGGTTTTAGTTAG
>JBJXHA010000460.1:0-5601 GCA_046160275.1 Bacteroidia bacterium
TAAATGTAATGCTGTACGGGCTGCTTTAGCTGCCCGATAACTTGCAAAAACTTCGTTTTTGCGCTTTTGCGGCAGCTAAAGCAGCCGCTACAGGTTTTAGTTAGCATTACATTTGAAGGACTACCGTTTATTCAAAAGGTATTACAAGCAAAAAAGGTGGAATTGATTATCTTTGACCCTGAAACAGAATTAATTGAACAGTGGATAAAATTTGAAGAAAATGGATAAAGACAAACTCAAAAAATATAGTCGCATTTTAACGCAACTGATTAAGGAGCGTCATAAAATAGAAAAACCTCATTTTCCAAGTGTTCGAGCAGAAATGGTGATTGATAGAAAACATCATCATTATATTTTAATGTATGTGGGTTGGGAAAAATCAACCTTTGCGTACTATGCAGTTGTGCATTTTGATATTATTGAGGATAAAATTTGGATACAACAGAACAACACTGATGAGGAAGGTTTGATTGAGGAAATGTTGAAAAAAGGGATTCGTTCAGACGAAATCGTTTTGGCATTTTTACCCCCAGAAATGCGTAAATATTCGGGCTTCGCAGTAGCTTAAAAAAATTATAAAAAAAAACGGATTTACTAAAAAAAATACAATGAATTTCGGTGTATTTTCTTGATAAAATGTTCAATTATTTGCTTTGTTTTGTATGCAAATATCAAATATTTATCATGAAACAACATTATTATTCATTTTTATGCAGCCTTCTCGCCTTGAGTTTACCAACTTTTTTGTATGCACAAACGGCAGAGAAATACGCAGAAACCATTCAGATACAAGACCTTAAAGCTCATTTAACCTTTATCGCTGATGATGTTTTGGAGGGAAGAGAGACGGGTTCGCGTGGCTTGGCTGTGGCAGCAAAATACTTGCAATCGCAACTCATGCGCATAGGCATAGCTCCTGGTAATCCGAAAGATAATTCCTATTTTCAGTATTATAAAGTGATTACTAGCACTTTGGAAGAGGAAAATATTCTCATTGGAAAAGAAACTTTTAGCTATCAAAAAGATTTTTTCACCTTTGATTTATCGAAAGTACCCAAAGAAATTACAGGCGATTGGGTGTTTGCGGGTTATGGAATGTCAGAAGAAAAGTATAATAATCTCAAAGGATTGGAAGTGAAAGGAAAGAACGTACTTGTTTTTGGAGGTACACCAAAACCTTCTCTTGAAAGCCTTCGTGGGCAAATCAGAGAGTGGAATATGCGCAATTATGACTTAATGTCAAAGGGGGCAAAGAGCATTTTTATGGTGCTACCTGATTCCGTTTATGATATTTTGAATATTTATGGGAAAAAGAAAGCGGTAAATATGGCTTCTCCAGAAGATGAAGTAGAAACACCCATTTTTTTAACAAATACCAAAATGGCTGATGCTTTTTTGAAGTCTTGCAAAATGGATTATAAAAGCATGATTACCAAGTTGAATCAGTCAGAAAAAGTGCCTGCTTGTAATTTTTCTAAATTAAAATGGCAATACAAAGTAGCGAAAAAAAGCATCGAGGCTACAGCAACAAATGTCATCGGGATTTTGGAAGGAACAGATAAAAAAGACGAATATGTGGCAATTACCGCGCATTATGACCATCTAGGCATCGTGAATGGGCAAATTTGCAATGGCGCAGATGACGATGGTTCGGGAACAGTAAGCCTACTCGAACAAGCAGAGGCATTTGCAAAAGCGGCAGCAGAAGGGCATCGTCCTAGCCGTAGTTTATTATTTATTTTTCATTCAGGCGAAGAAAAAGGACTTTGGGGTTCAGAATATTATACCGAAAACCCCTTGTATCCTTTGGAGAAAACCGTTGCCGATTTAAACATTGACATGATTGGGCGAGTTGACCCCAAATATAGCAAAAGAGAGGATTCTGTAAATTATGTGTATGTGATTGGTGCGGATAAATTAAGCTCAGAACTTCATGAAATAAATGAAAAAGTAAACAAAGCACATACGAATTTGACCTTAGATTATACCTATAACAGCGAATCTGACCCCAATCAATTTTATTACCGCAGCGACCACTATAATTTTGCCAAAAGAGGGATTCCTGTGATTTTTTACTTTACAGGTACGCACGAAGATTACCACAAACCTACAGACGATATCGAAAAAATTCATTTCCCTAAAATGGTAACTATCAATCGTTTAGTCTTTCATACAGCTTGGGAATTGGTGAATCGTGAAAAGCGAATCGTGGTGGATAAGAAGTAGCCTAAAGGCAAAAAATGACATTTTCACTCTTGAAAATGTCATTTTTTTTCGTTATCTTTGTGTTTATTTTTCGTACAAAATTATGGCATATAATAAATATAAAAAGCTAACGCAATTAGACAAGGAACTAGGGGTGAAAGATGCGTCAGCAACTTGGTTGCCTGAAACATTTGATGCTGTAAATATTAGTATTTTTTTATTACAAAGTCTAAAAGATGCAAAAAATGAACCATTGGGAACAGAAAAAGCAAAATCTGAACATATTATTACGCCTGTTTTGAAAGAGTTACGGCGAAACAATTTATCCAAATTTCGTACTTTTTCAGGTTATTCATTCGAAGTAGATGAAACTAAAGGTTTGAACGGCTATTGTGATTTTATTTTGTCGGCGGCAGCAGAAAGGGCGGATATTATTGCCCCTGTTTTCTTTTTAGTAGAAGCAAAAAATGACAATGTAGAAAAAGGATTTGCGCAGTGTGGCGCGGAAATGTATGCCGCAACGTTGTTTAATGCTCAACAAGGAAGACCTTGCGAAATGATGTACGGCTGTGTTACGACAGGTTTTTTGTGGTGTTTTCTCAAATTAGAAAATAACATCTTATACATAGATCCTAACTATATCACGCTTACTTTTTCCGAACCGCATAAAGTTCTATCTGTTTTGCAATGGATTTTAGACGAAAGTTTGAAGGAAATGCAATATTTCTAAAAACGAAAAATTTCCTTATCTTTGTAAACTAAAAACAAAGGAAATGGAAAAAATACACGCAACCACCGTTTTAGGTGTGATTCATAACGGAAAAGTGGCTTTGGGGGCAGACGGGCAGGCTACTTTTGGCAATACCGTAATGAAAAGTAACGTGAAAAAGGTGAGAAAAATTGCTGATGATAGCATCATGGTAGGCTTTGCTGGTTCTACTTCTGATGCTTTTACTTTGTTGGAACGTTTTGAAAGTAAATTGAATATGTATCGTAGCGACTTGAAGCGAGCGGCAATTGAATTGGCGAAAGACTGGCGTAGCGATAGGTATTTGCGTAGGCTAGAATCCATGTTAATTGTGATGAACGAAACCGAAGGCTTGATAATTTCGGGGATGGGCGATGTGTTAGAACCCGAAGAAGGCGTGTTTGCAATAGGTTCAGGGGCAATGTATGCACGTGCGGCAGCTTTGGCTCTCAAACGCCACGCACCACACCTTACCGCTGCCGAAATGGTAAAAGAATCCCTAAATATTGCCGCAGATATTTGCATTTATACCAATCATAACATAGAAGTTTTGAGTTTTGATTGAACGCTAACCTTACGTTTAAGAACTAATCGCACAAAATTAAATAACCCCTAAAAGTAAACAATATGTTGAAAATCAAATTTTTATCCTTGCTTTTTTTGTTGCTTGCCGTACGCTTATCCGCACAATCTTTTGAATGGGAAATTTCTATTCAAGACAGTTCTCGCTATAATTTGTACTTTTTTGAAGGAAAAGAATGTTTTTTTCTTGATGCGAAAGTACTTACTTTGCCCAAAGATTCAACGATTGAGCGCATGGAATCGAAAATAAATTGGGAAAAAATCCCCCAAGAATGGTATAAACCTGAAAACTATGAATGTAAATACATTTCTGCTTCGGGCAAAAAACTGACTTATCGCAATCGTGGCTATGTATTTGAGAATCAATACGAAATGATTATCAAACGAGTAGGCACAGAAAAAACAGAAACAATGACGATAAAATTTCCTATCACCCAATATTGTAATAAACCTACAAGATTCAAAATCAATAACTTAACTTTCAAAGTAGGCACTTTTGATATTTCCAAAAACTTGCAATATCAATACGAAAGCGATGGTTCTTTGACAATTTCATTGCCCGAAAATTATTTCAAATAATAGTTTTTCTTTGCAAAAAAAAGGCTTAAATGATTGGAAAGCACTGGTTTGGGAGAGAAGATAAACGCAGGATATAAATAACAATTAACTCTTATTATTTTTAAAATGGATATCGTAGAATCATTAAAAGACGCGTGTGATTATATTTTGCGTCAAAAGGTAACAAAGCCCGAGATTGGTATTATTTTGGGAACGGGTTTAGGGGGCTTAGTCAATGAAATTGAAATTGAAAAAAGCATTCCTTATAATTTTATTCCGCATTTCCCGATATCTACGGTCGAATCGC
The DNA here is from genome assembly GCA_046160275.1 of Bacteroidia bacterium. GTDB lineage: Bacteria > Bacteroidota > Bacteroidia > J057 > J057 > JBJXHA01. Next base: position 4,401 of record JBJXHA010000460.1, read on the forward strand.
ATTTTGGTCGCCTGATTTTTGGAAAAATTGCCGATAAGCGCGTAGTGGCAATGCAAGGTCGTTTTCACTATTACGAAGGCTATAATATGCAGCAAATTACTTTCCCTTTGCGCGTATTGAAAATGTTAGGCATCGAAACGCTTTTCATTTCAAATGCGGCGGGCGGAATGAATTTGAACTATAAAAAAGGCGATTTGGTGATTATTGACGACCACATCAATTTGCAAGGTGCTAATGCGCTTGTGGGTCCTAATCGTGCCGAGTTTGGGCCTCGTTTTCCTGATATGAGCCAGCCATATAACAAAGAGCTCATCGAAAAGGGCTTGAAAATTGCAAAGGAAGAAGGATTTCGCGTGCATAAAGGCGTATATGTAGCCGTAAGTGGTCCTCAACTCGAAACGCGGTCGGAATATCGCTTTTTGCGTATGATTGGGGCGGATATTGTAGGAATGTCAACTGTGCCAGAGGTGATTGTGGCAAATCACATGAGCCTCAAAACTTTTGCAATTTCTGTGGTAACTGACGAGTGCGATCCTGATAACCTTTCGCCTGTTCAAGTAGAGGAAATTATCCGCGTTGCTACAGAAACGGAGCCAAAATTAACCAAAATCTTGAAGCGCATGATTGCGGAGTTATAGTTGATATTTCTCATGAAAATTCCATTTTTTGTTATATATAGTTTATTGCTAGGTGTTCTCATCGCTTTCTCTAGTTGTGGAAGCGATGGGCGCACAACTCCTGCACGCCTACTCGCCGTAAAACAAGCGGGTATGTATGGTTATATCAATGAAAAAGGAGTAGGCGTAATTAAACCTAATTTTGTTTATGCAATTGATTTTGCAGAAGGGCTGGGGGCGGTAAATATTGGCGGCTCTGCGATTGGGCGGGATATGCCGCGTAATGGAAAATGGGGGTTTATCAATGAAAAGCAGCAAATTATCATCAACCCCAAATATTACTCACCTGCCATTTACGCGCCGATTTACAATCCCGAATTGTTGTCCTATGTCTTGCATGAAGCCTATCAGTTTTCGGAAGGCTTGGCTGCGGTGCGTACCGAATATGAGTGGATTTACATCAATCAAAAGGATTCGGTAGTGATTGGGAATTTGAAAATTCAAGCAGCGCGCAAATTTTCAGAAGGATTGGCAGCCATTATGATAAATGGAAGATGGGGTTACATTGATAAACTCGGAAATTT
>JBJXHA010000461.1:0-5714 GCA_046160275.1 Bacteroidia bacterium
CTACAAAGCACTTTACAAACAGTATTCAACCATTCGTAAAGTGCTTTTATTCAATACTTTATGACTTTTATTTACATCGGCAAATCCGTAAAATCATAATTATTCAAAAAATTCGTAGAGAAATGCCCTGAGCGAAAAACAGGGTCTTTCATGATTTTTTTCAACAAAGGAATGGTGGTATGTACGCCATTTACCACAAACTCGTCTAAGGCACGCTCCATTTTGGCAATACATTCTTCTCTTGTGAAAGCCGAAACAATTAATTTGGCAATCATGGAATCATAATAAGGTGGAATCATATAGCCCGAATATGTGTGTGTATCTACACGAACTTTATGCCCACCCGATTTATGAAAACCTGTAATTAACCCCGCAGAAGGGCGGAAATTGTGTTGCGGGTCTTCGGCATTAATACGCACTTCCATTGCATAACGATTTGCTGGAGGATAATATTTTTTACCCGAAACTTCGTAACCCATTGCCACTTTAATTTGCTCTTTAATCAAGTCAAAATCAAAAATCTCCTCTGTTACAGGATGTTCTACTTGAATACGGGTATTCATTTCCATAAAATAGAACTCTTTGGTTTGACTATCATAAATAAATTCAACCGTTCCTGCGCCTTCATAATTCACATATTTTGCCGCTTTGATAGCCGCATCGCCCATTTTTTCCCTTGTTGCTTGGTCAAGCACAGGACTTGGCGCTTCCTCCACTAATTTTTGATGGCGGCGTTGAATGGTGCAATCTCTTTCAGAAAGATGAGAAGCATTATTATATTGGTCAGAAATAACTTGAATTTCGATGTGGCGTGGCTCCAAAATGAATTTTTCCAAATACATTCCATCGTTGCTAAAAGCAGCTTTTGCCTCCGCACGCGCAGAATTCCACGCATTTTCCATTTCATCGTCTTTGTCCACACGGCGCATACCTTTTCCTCCACCTCCTGCCGTAGCTTTTAACAAAACAGGATAGCCGATTTCTTGAGCAATGCGTTTTGCTTCTTCCAAAGATTCCAAAATTCCATCAGAACCGGGTACAACAGGCACACCTGCTTCACGCATGGTAGCTTTTGCACTCGCCTTATCCCCCATTTTATTGATAACTTCGGGATTTGGGCCAATGAATTTGATGCCATAATCTTGGCACATTTGAGAAAAGTCTGCATTTTCAGCCAAGAAACCATAACCTGGGTGAATCGCATCTGCATTGGTAATTTCAGCCGCTGCAATGATGTTCGCCATGTTCAAATAACTGTCTCTGCTTGGAGGCGGTCCAATACAAACGGCTTCTTCAGAAAAACGCACATGCAAACTATCCTTATCCGCAGTCGAATAAACGGCAACTGTTTTGATGCCCATTTCGTGGCAGGTACGTTGGATTCTCAACGCAATTTCCCCACGATTGGCGATTAATATTTTTTTGATTGGTCGTATGGTCATATTCAGTTATCAGTTATCAATTATCAGTGTTCAGTGATTGGGGTTAACAAGTGAGTGTAGAATAAAAGGTTGTGGTTATTTGCATTAAGTAATGGATAAATTAATAATTGATAATGGAAAATGATTTCAACTCACTTATTATCAATATTCTAAGTGAAAGCATTAACACAAACTAATTATTACCGAATACTTAAGTTTTTAAAAATCAACTAGTTACAACCAGCTATTTTCTTGTTAACTGTTTACTGTTTTACTGCTAACTGTTAGATGTTTGTATCAATCAAAAATAAAGGTTTGTCGTATTCTACAGGACTAGAATTATCTACTAGCACTTTTACAATTTTACCTGCCACATCACACTCAATTTCATTGAACAACTTCATCGCTTCAATGATACAGATTTTTTGTCCTTTTTTGATAACGTCCCCTACATTTGCGAAAGGAGGCAAATCGGGAGAAGGAGTGCGATAAAATGTACCAATCATCGGAGATTTGAAGGTGTACAAACCTGCGGATTCATCAGTAGTAACTGATTTTTCTGCTTTTGGGGCAGCAATCGCAGCAGGCTCTTGCGCAGGCAAGGCTACAGGTGCAGGAGCAACAGCAGGAGCCGTAGTATATACCACACTTGGGGCGGTATTTCTTACGATTCTGAGTTTAAAATCCCCTTCGGCAATTTCCACTTCAGAAACGTTGAGACTATTGACTAGGCGAATGAGTTCGCGAATTTCTCTTAAATCCATATCGAGATGTGCTTAAAATATAAAAAGTGTGATAGCCCCAACAAAAAGTTGATTTTTTTGTCAGGGCTAAGAAAAAATTAGTCTTTAATACGTTCTGTGTAAGTGCGTGTAGAAGTATCCACTTTAATTTTATCTCCAATATTGATAAATAAAGGTACTTTTACCTGCGCGCCACTCTCCAAAGTAGCAGGTTTAGAAGCATTTGTAGCAGTATCCCCTTTCAAGCCAGGTTCAGTGTACTCTACCACTTGAATGACAGATTCAGGTACTTCGATAGTAATAGGAACACTATCTGCATCATTCCAAAGTACTTTCACATCTTGCCCTTCTAATAAAAAATCTACGCCATCAACCGTATTTTTGTCCACCTCAATTTGATCACCCGTATCTTTGTCCATCAACACTAAGTCATCACCACTGGCATATAAATACTGATAAGTACGGTGTTCAACACGAATATCATCAAATTTATGACCACCATTAAAGGTTTCTTCAACGATTTTCCCAGTTTTAATGTTTCGTATTTTTACGCGTAGAAAAGCTGCACTACGTGCTTGTTTTACGTGTTGGTAGCTCACAACTATGTGAAGTACGCCATTATGTTTAAAACATAATCCATTTCTTACCTCTGAAGCCATATCGGTTAAATATTGATAATTGATAATTGAAAAGGGGAAATTCTTTGAACTCCTTTTCATTGTTCAAAATGAGCCGCAAAGGTAGAAAATTTATTTAAAATAGTCAATAATATGTGAAGATGTCGTTAAATAGGATTGTAGATTTCTTTATTCCCTTTATTTACTTATTAATCAATAAGATAGTAAAAAAACATTCCTACTTACTCAATGAGCAAATAGGAATGTTGTATAAAGTAAAGAAAATTTATTTGGGAGCGATGACATTTTGAGTAGGCAGTAGCGGCAGCTTTAACCGCCAAACTTTAGAAACACCTAATTGCCAGACAATCACCCTTATTTATTGCTTCTCATCTCTGTTTGTAGTTTTAAGAATTTGTTAAACTCCTCTTCCATTTCTTTACTTTCTAACATCAAATAAGAAGTAATTTGCACGAGTTGAGTTACCCATTCAATCTCTTTGGGTTCGTTCAAATGCACTTGACGAATCAAAGGCAGAGCAAGGCGGAAGTTGTTATTAATTTCAGACAACAAGGCATTACTTTTCGTTTCGTCTTTCTCATCTTGCATAGCTTTGCTCAATTCTGCACTTTTATTTACATAAAAAGCACCCAAATTGAGGTTCGCAATTGTATTTTTAGGATCTCTGGTCAATACTTCTTTATAGACATTCAAAGCCTCTTCTGCTCTGTTAGCCTTTTCCAATAGGTTTGCATAAGCAATCGCAATTGGCAAGTTTTTAGGGTCAGATTTCATCGAAGCCTCGAATTTAGTCAAAGCAGTTTGCAACAAAGAAGGCTCTTGTTGATAAATGCTCAACTCTGTGATTTTCAAGTCTTCTGTTCCTTTGTTATTAGGGAACATTTTCATTCCTGCACCCAATATATCAATTGCTTTTTGCGACTCCTTTTTATATTTCATTTGCATATTTGCCAAGCTCAAATAGCCATTAATCATGTTAGAATCGGCAACCACCGGCTTGTCATTTGCTTTTACAGGCGTTTTAAGATAAGCATCATGCAAACTAATTGCTTTTTCGAAACTTGTAATCGCAGCTGCAGAGTCCTTGTTCATTACTTGCGCAAATCCCAACATCAAAGAAGAAAGATATTTATCAGGCGATAATTTATAGGCTTTTTCCAAAGAAGACAATGCACTTTGATAGTTTCCTTCGCCATACTGTTGGTTTCCTTTGTTGAATAACATTACCCATAAGTTATATTCATTCATGGCAATACCTGTTTTGTAAGTATTTGCATCTGCGCCACTTGCTTGTGCAACGGTCTCTTTCAATTTTAACAAATGATCCAATGCCATCTCGTCAGCATTAGGATATTTTGCTTTCAAATCTTTATTCGCATTATCTCCCACAGCTCTCATATACGACTGCATGAGGAAATAGTGCATTTTAGGCACATTTTTAGGCTTCAATTCGCCAGACTTAGCCAAAGCTTCGTTCAATTTAATGATAGCTTCGTCATAACGACTGCCATCGTAAGCGATTACCCCTGTGGTTACTTTGCCGTTCGGGTCTTGCGCCATCATTGTGCCAGCCGCCAAGACAAAAAACATAAACAGCGCGATTACTACTTTCTTCATTGGAATTATGTAATTTAAAAATTAAAGTATGAATTGATGATTGCTTCAAAACTGCGTGCAAGTTACGTATTTTCAGAAACTGCAAGAAATTTTTTTTCCTTTGGATTACACAGTTTTTCTTTTTGTTACATTTTTAATACCAAATCTTGCGTTAAAACGGGATTTGTGTAGTTTTAAAAGAAAGGTGTGTAAAAAAGAAATAAAATGTGAAAAAATACCATTTTACTTGCGAATCAACAATTTAGATTGATACTTTACCTTACCTTTGTCTTTTTCTTGAATTACCACAGGATATAAGCCATTTGTAAGATGTTCCAAGCAAAGCGGCACACGATTCCAACCTTTTGTGAAAGAATAATTTTCTGCATAAATCGCCCTTCCTGTTAGGTCAAATATGCGAATAGTTCCCTCAAACGCCTCTTCTTCTTCCCAAATTGCCATACAAGTCCCCTCATTAGGATTCGGTGCTAATTGAAAGCCATTAATAGGGCTTGTGTGTGCATTTAATAATTTCAACGCATCAGGAATGCCATATCCATACAAAGAATCGGGCGAATTGTAGCGATCAGCCGATTGTTTTAGCCATTCTTGTAACTCAAAAGCAGGCGTTTTAGGGTAAGCCTGACGCAAACAAGCCATCATTCCCGCGATTACAGGACCTGAAAAAGAAGTGCCATTACCCTTTACCAATCTACCCGCCACATCAACCAAATAAGTTTGTTCGCCCAATGCCATGACATCGGGTTTCACACGCCCATCTGCGGTATAACCTTGACTGCTAAATGCCGCACGGATTTTGTTTCGATTTACTGCCCCAATCGCCAATACAGAATCGCCATCAGCAGGTGCAAGTACAATGCGCCAAGGTTTTCCGCCTTCGTTGCCCGCACTATTCACCACAATAATTCCTTTTGAGGCAGCAATGTCGGCAGCTCTTGTGATAATCGTTGTATTTCCATCTAATTGCCAGGTTTTGTAACTTGTAGCCGTGTCGTCATACACGCTATATCCCAAAGAAGTCGAAAAAACTTGTGCCCCTAAACTGTCTGCACGCTCGGCTGCAGCCACCCAGTTGTCTTCTTCTTGGCTGGTTTCTGAAGCATCATTTTCCGTTCTGAACAGCATAAATTGCGCATCTGGCGCAGAGCCTGAATAATTCAAACTGTCTATTTTTCCGCCAATGATGCTAAAACAATTTAACCCATGTCGACAAAAACCCGCAGCAAAACAAGCATCAAATACTTTGCTGTCCTTATCCACAAAATCATAAGTATCTAAGATTCTGCCTTCTTCAA
>JBJXHA010000462.1:0-5644 GCA_046160275.1 Bacteroidia bacterium
CTCTTAAACAAACCGTAATATTCGATAAATCTAGCATTGTCTGAAGTATATTTTGTGTCTTGGTAAACCAAAATTAATACTTTTTTCAATGCTTTTTCCTTTTTATATAACTAGCAGACATATTGTAAAAACCTACCACATTTTCTGAAATAATTGGTTGTTTATACATATGATAAGTACTTGCTTTTGCTACAAAATTTTGGTTCTTTTCTACCCAAAATATATAGGCTACTTTACTTAATCCTTCAATACAACCACTACAACCTTTATAAAAAATCAGAATGGTATCTATTTGTTGATTTTGTAATGAGTCTGCAAACTTATTAGCTTCTCTTAAAACATCGAGCCTTGTAATCTGCTTTTGAGTTTTTGAGCTAATTCCACAAGAGCAAATTATAATTATTAGGAAATATAAAATCGTTTTTAAAATATTCATAACTATATAAATAAAACTAGTTAATGGGGAGACGCTGCCCCCCCCCGTAAAATTAAGTGTTCCTTGCTTGCAAGGACACTTAATTTTATAAATCACAGGAAGTCTCCGACTTCCACAAATAGGAAAAGGATAACTATATGTATCTGTTGAAGTCGGAGACTTCTGTTGATTGATACCCGCAAGTGCCGCCTTCGGCTTAACACTTGCGGGGACTGGGGGGGGGTGGGGGAAAATAGACAAATATTTATATTTGGCAGACATATTGTTATTAACACTTTTCACTATTCATTTTTCACTACCTCCCCCAGCCACTCCTCATACTCCGCAAGTAGCTCCTTTGCTACCTTACCTTTTGCATTTGCTAAAAGATACTTCATTGTACGAAGATGACTTTTTCTTATAGGATGATTTTCTTGATACACTTTCTTATCAATCAAAATTGCCTTTTTTTCAAAAGCAAGTGCATTTTCCAAATCAGTTAAATAAGAATAAGTATATGCAATATTATTATAAGAACTAGCTAAATCAGGATGCTCTGACCCTAATACTTTTTCACGAATAACTATTCCTTTTTTAGCGCAACTTAATGCTTGTTCATAATCACCTAAATTGTTATAAATAAACGCAATAGTAGTATAAGCAGTAGCTACATTAGGATGTTCGGCTCCTAATACTTTTTCAAGAATGGCTATTGATTTTTTAGCGTAACTTAATGCTTGTTCATAATCGCCTAAATATATATAAGTATTAGCAATATTATTATAAGAAGTAGCTACATCAAAATCTTCGGCTTCTAATACTTTTTCACAAATGGCTATTGCTCTTTTAGCGTAACTTAATGCTTGTTGATAATCTCCTGAATAGTAATAAGTAATAGCAACATTGTTATAAGCAGCAGCAAGTTTTGTATCTGTTTCACTATATAACTTTTCTGCTAAGTGTAAATAAGTTAAACCGTAAGTAAGTGCTTGTTCATAATTTCCTATTACTTGATATAAATATTGTATAGAATGATAAGTATCTACTTTTAACGCATTATCTTCTTGTAAATAGGTCAAAGCGGTGAGTAAATCAGGAAGATATTCGCTTTGGGTAATAGGATTTTTGTAATCATCGTAATCTATTATCTCTGTTAAGGTTTGAAAATAGGCTCTACAATTCTCTGCATTGGGTTTTAGTTGTTGTTTTACGGCATAGCGAATAAGGGGGTGGCATTGATAGAGAAAAGTGGGGAGTTTTCATTTTCAGCAATTTGTTCTTCTAGCCAGCCTAAGTTTTTCAGGTTGGAAAGGAGTTCGTCTATTGCTAGGGTTTCTGTTTCTTGTGTTAGTTCGTTTCGGCTATCGCTCAACAAACTAACAGGATTATTGGGTTCGTTTGGATTTTCGTTTGATGAATTGGAAAGATTATTTGGTTCGTTTCGGCTATCGCTCAACGAACCAAATAGTTCCATTAAGGCATTGAGGGAATAAGGGCGTGGGGAAAGGAGGGAAAAATAGCGTAACATTTGCTGCTCGGCGGCGGTGAGTTGGGTAAAAGGAAATAGGTCTATGAGAAAATCGGCAATGCTTTTTTCGATGTAGGTATCGCGTTTTGTAGTAAAATGTGTGGTAGTGAGGCAAGACAAATCGACTTTGTTTGCTGCTTCGATGAGGGTAGGTAGTTGTAGGCTACGTTTTTTACGTAAATGCTTGGCACACAATTCTATCAACAAGGGGTGATGCTGTAAGGCGGCTAAGAGCGCGGTCAAGGTTTCGTGGGGATAAGGCGTAGGATTAAAGGCTTTAAATGCCGAAAGTGAGGCTTCATCAGAAAGGGCAGTTATGTGAATTGGACTAACATTTTCTATCTCTGCCCGCGAGCTTATCAGCACAGCAATGTGCAGGCTACGCAACCAAGCAATGCTTTTTTGGAGTTGCTGTTGTTCATTAAAATTATCTAGCACGAGCAAAGTTTTTTTGCCCAAGTGTAAAAAATGTTGTTGGATAGTGGTTTGCTGTTCAGTTTTGCTTTTTCCTGTCAAGGCTAAGGGGCTGCGAAAATAGGGAATCAAGCTCTCTAACAAGAGGTCTGTTTCCGCAGTAGGCGTGGCAGGCATTTCTTGTATGTCTATCCAAATGCGGGTAGTAAAATGCGCCTTTGCCTCCGCTTGATTGGCGTAAGCAAGCAAAAGGGTGGTTTTCCCAATGCCCCCAATGCCATGCAGCAGCACGATGTCTTTGCCTGCTTTGTACGCGCTTTCGATTTCTCCTAACTCGCTTTTTCTTCCCCACAAAAAACCTTCCTTATTCAATAAATCGGGATTCATCGAAGGAAAATCGGGGAGGATTTTGGCTTCGCGTTCTTTTATATGTGCTTGCAGAATTTGGATAAGAGAACGCGCAATGTCACTTTCCAAATGTGCATATTCTTTTATTACACCATCACGTTTTTCCTTTTGCAAAAGATTCCAACGAGTAGCACATTGCAAAAATTCAGTATCATGGGCAAAAGTATTTTCCGCTAAAATAAGCGTGAGCGCAGTATCTATTTTGCCTTCTTTTACCTTATCTAAGGCATTTTGGAGGAGAGAAAGGAGGTGTTGCATATTATTAATGGTATTGAAAGTCTTGTTTTAGGCTTTTGGATAAACCTAACTGTGCAAGGGAAACACCTTACTAAGTTTTGACCAGCCCTGATGAGGTTTTTCCTGAACCTCATCAGGGCTATACAGATGCCGAACAGCCTACGGAGAAAGCTAGTAAGGTGCAGGAAACACCTTACTAGCTTTTGAAAAAATAAAAAACTTTAGTTTTATGACCTAGTGAGATTTTTCCTGAATCTCACTAGGTCTAATCAAAAGCCGAACAGCCTGTGGAGAAACCTAACTGTGCAAGGGAAACACCTTACTAGCTTTTGACTAGCCCTGATGAGATTTTTCCTGAACCTCATCAGGGCTAAAAAATTAATCTTCTTTTTCTTCTTGTGCCAGTACCTCCCGAAACAAGGTCAAAATCTCATCATTGGGCAGTTCTTTCTTTTTGCTTGTGAAATATTTTACAAACAAACTTTCAATGTCGTCATTTGGGTCAATGTCGGTGAAAGTTTGCATAGATTCGGCAGTTTTTTCAGATTGCGGAACGATAGAATGAATGTATTCGTGCGCACCGTAGAGTGTTCTACGCTCGTTTTGTCCTAAATATTCTTTTACTTTTAGGGTAATTTCTACAATTGTATTGGGGTTGGCTTGTAACCAAGTTTCGGCTTCGCTTACGTCTTCAAAGGTTTTGCGATACAGTTTTCGCCCTGCGGTTAAGGCAACGCGCTCATACTGAACAGGTTCATTTGCTTCTGCTTGAACAATGACTGCGTACTTGGTTTGCTCTGCTTCTTTCATGCTATACGCCAAAGGACTGCTGCTATAAATCACAGGATAATCATGGCTAATGCGTTGATTTCTATGCAAATGCCCTAGCGCGACATATTGCAATTGTGAGGGGAAATTTTCCGTATAAATTTGCTGCGCTCCGCCAATCATCAACACACTTCTTTCTCCCTCGTCCTCTTCGGGTGCAGGTTCGCCTTTTTTCATCACAAAAAGATGCGCAACTAAGATGTTCACGCCTTTTTTATCGCAATAGGTGTCCGCCAAACGCTTCCATCTGGCTTCGAGCAGTTGTCGCAGCGTTTCTTCGCTATTTTCTTCGCCCAAATACTGCCGCAAACGCAATTCATTCGCATAAGGTGTAAGCAATAAGCGCAAAGGCGTATCACATTTTGCGAGCCGCAATTCTACAAAGCCCTCGTCTGTTTTTAGCACTTCCAAACCAGATTCTAAGACAAAAGGGCGCACTTCTGTATCGGGATAAGCCGCGAGTAAAATGCCTAAATCGCTTGCCCAAGAAGCAGGCGCAGCAATTCTATCAGGCGAATCGTGATTCCCTGCAATCACAATGACGGCACACTCTCCATTTCTTGCTAAGGTTTTGAGCGTTTTATGGAACAATTCAATGGCTTCAATGGGAGGGTTTGCATTGTCAAAAATATCTCCAGCAACAAGCACCGCGTCAACTTGTTGATTTTTAGCGATTTCACAAAGTTCCGCCATCACCTCATTTTGCTCAGGCAGGCGCGAAATATGGTCAAGTTTTTTTCCTAAATGCCAATCGGCAGTATGTAGTAATTTCATAATATGCTTATTTGTACGCAATATTAGGAAAATTAGGGGATTTGGCAAAAAATAATAGGTATATCGAATACAAATGCTTATTTTTGTGTTTTATATGTTCACAAAATGGTGAGTTTTAGTCCTTTTAAGACCTTAGAAGAGGCACTATTGTATTTTCAAATTGCAGAGCGTACACAAGAAATTTTTCCTACAATAGCCAATATACAGCCTGTTCCAGAGAATTTGGTTTCGGATTTGGATTTTAACATTACACAGTTGCCCTACAATGTTTCGGAGGCTTCTTTGTGTGAGATGATTATTTTCCCCATTTTAAAAGAGGTGTGGAAGCGTTTTACGAGCAAATTATTGTTGTGGAGTCATAAAAGTATTGGAAAAGATGCGGATATGGCGGGCATTCCTGATTATATTTTGGCAAAACGTTCTCCTTTGGGGAGAGTGATGGATTTGCCCTTACTTGTGATGATTGAGGCGAAAAAAGATGATTTTGATGCAGGTTGGGGGCAATGTGTGGCACAAATGGTTACAGCCAAAACGATTAATCAAGACTTGAATGAAGTGTATGGGATTGTTACAAATGGTAATTCGTGGGAGTTTGCTCAATTGCAGGCACAAACATTTACAAAGCACAAAACGAGTTATGCTTTGCAGGATTTAGCATCTTTATATAATGTTCTATATCATCTTTTTGAAATATGTGAGGCAAAAGTTAGTGCGGAATCGTGAGATATGCTACTGAATCATTTTGAACGATTTGCCTTGATAAATTCAGACGGATTCACCAAACCAAAGGTGTTTTCACTATACCCTCCTCCCAAAGCCAAACCAATTTTATCACGGATTTCGAGGTGAAGATGCGCTTTGTATTTTCCCCAAGCCGTGCCAACTGTACCAATTTGTTGTCCTCTTTTTACCCAATCGCCTGTTTTTACTTGTACTTTTTCGCAATGCGCATACAATGATTCCACAAAACTGCGTTTTCCTCCTTTTTCCATGCAATGTACTACCCGAATCACATTCCCCCAACCGCCTCTATAATCTTC
>JBJXHA010000463.1:0-2685 GCA_046160275.1 Bacteroidia bacterium
CGAAGAATATAAGCCCAAATGAACGCCATCTAACTTAATTTTATTTTCTTGTTTGGGCTGAAATAAGCCTTCAGTACGAACCCAAGTGCTTGTTCCCAAAGTGTTTGCTGCTTTTGGACTAAGTGGCGAAATCTGTTTTTGATAAGTGTTGAGATTATTTTCCACCTTTGAAGAAGTAACCATCTGCGCTTTTTCCGTTGCTTTTGGTAGAACAGATGTAACAGCAGGGTTTACACCATTTTCGATAACCGTACTTACTTGCTTTTCTGGTTGAGGGAGGGGAGGACTTACCTTTTCAACCGAACTTTCCTTCACCATTACAGGGCTTTCTACCATCTCCTTAATTTCTTGCGTTGTAGGCAATGTTTGGGAAATCAAAGGATAAGTCTTTGCAATCGGCAAGTCTTTATTAAAAGATTGATAGTTAATATTTTGAAGAGAATTATCCTCTTTTCTATGCTCAATATTTCTGGGGGTTGTAAGTTCCCTATTCTCAGATGACGTGGCTGTTCTCGGTAATAAGGGAGTTGGCTGCGCAGAAACTTGCACAGGAGCAGAAGCTGTATTTTGCAAAAGGTTTGGGGCTGTTTTATTTTCAGATTTTTCAATCTTATCTTCCTCTTTTGCCTCTTTTTGAGGACTTACAAGCGGCGTTTCCTTTTTCACACTATCTTTTGAAATAGGTTGAACACTCTGTGCTCCTTGATTTGCCCACCATGAACCCAACCCTAACAAAGCCAACAACAAACCCATCAGCACCCAACTGGATTTTTTCCACCAAAAACCTGCAAAACGCATTTTGTCCTTCTCTAGCAATCTTTCCATTGCCGCCCAATCTCCCGCTAAAGGCGTAAGCTCAAGCCCTTCGAGTTTGGTTTTAATCACAAATTCCTTGGTTTCAGGGAAATATTGTTGCGTAAAGTCTGCCCAATCGTTTGCCAAAATAGGCGTTTGATGCGCAGCTAATTTTGTACAAAGTTCATTTTCAGTCAAATGTAGCGCGAAATTCCCCCAATCGGGTATTTCCGTTACTACATGATTTTCAACTTTAGTTTTAAGTTCTTGCTCAACTAATTTTGTTTCAAAATCCGCCCAATCGCTGCCTTCAAAAGTCCCTTCATTCACGCGCGTTTCGATTTCCCTATCAAAAGTAAGTTGCTCTTTTTGCGCCCAAAACGCCTCAAAATCAGGGCTTTCATTTTCAATCGAATAGTTTTCAAGTTGTTGAGAAACAATTCTATCCAAACTTGTTTCCTTCAACAAGTTGTCCATTTCCGCCCAATCCATCGGCAAAACGGGCGTTTGTGGTAGATTTAAGTGATTTCTAAGTTGTTCTTCTGCTGCCAAATTTTCAAACGATTGTTGAAACAATAACCAATCTTCGGAATGATACGGCTGTATCAATCCCGAAAGTTTTTGGATCATCATTTCTTCTACTCGTGTAAATTTCGACATTAACTTATGTTTTTTGAAAAATAATCAAAAGGTTAAACTGTTTTTGTAAATAAAATAGGGTTAATTAGGTGTTTTCAACTATAAAAATATCCCTTATCGCCTATCCTCTACTTAAAATCATCTTTTGGAGTTTTGCACGCGCTTTTGCTAGGTTCGATTTTGACGTACCTTCGCTAATGCCCAAAGCCTCTCCAATTTCTCTATGTGAATAACCATCTATCACATACATATTGAACACTGTGCGATAAGCTGAAGACAGCTTTTGCACCAAAGCTAAAATCTCATCTGCCGACAGGCTCGACACCGCATCGGGATAAGCATCTGATTCGTGTAAGGCATTATCCACCTCCGTTGTATCAGGAATTTTTGCCTTACGGCGATAAGCGTCAATCGAAGTGTTTACCATAATGCGGCGAATCCAAGCCCCCAAATTTGTCCCTTGTTTAAATTTTGAGAGATTCGTAAAGACTTTCATGAAGCCTTCGTGAAGTACATCACGAGCTTCTTCCCTGTCATTGGAATAGCGCATACAGACCGTCATCATATTGCCATAATAGCGTTCATACAGCAATTTTTGATAAGTACGGTCTTCTTTCAAACACCCTGCAATGATTTCTTCTTCTTTTACATCAAATGCTTTCATATCTGAAATTCGGAAACATTAACGGAAATAGTTAACAGAAGGTTGTTTGCCAACGCGAAAATTATTAGCACAAAATTGATAATCAAAGCATTATCTCATTTATTATAGTTTCCCTATTTCTCGTTGATGCGGTAAGGTAAAATGAATTGCCAAAAGTAGTTTTTTTTGAAAGAATTTACAATGTTTTTTTGTAGATTTGCCCTTGTATCGCCAGTTCGTACATATCATTGCAAGCAATTTTTATTATTCCTTATGGCAGCACGTACATTTATCAGCTTTGATTGGGCAATCAAAAAAGTATTAAAGCTTTTTTTGAAAAATAGCGATATTAAGGAGGATTTTACAGCAAAGGGTTTGTCCGAAGCAAAACTTATTTTGCGCTACGAAAACATGACAGCCGCCGACAGAGCCGCTTATGACCGTCATCGAGAAAATAGAAGAATAGAAAAAAGTGTGATTGCGTTTGCTACAAAATTAACGCTAGAGGAAATAATGCAACTCGAAAATGGCGAAGACATTGACAAAGAAGAGGATTAAAACTCATCTGTTTGCTATGGTTTTGAGGTAGGGTCTGGGCATTGCCCAGA
>JBJXHA010000464.1:0-2570 GCA_046160275.1 Bacteroidia bacterium
GGACTTAAGTCCCACGCTAAAAAATGAAGAAGTTTATTCTATATGAAGTATAAGTGGAAGGAAAAAAGAATACCTAAAAATAGAAAGTCAATGTTATTATAAAGAATTTCCAAAATAGGAAAAAGCTATTCCTATTCACATAAATTATTATTCCTCAATACATTATATATTTCTGGTTATAGCGGAAAGACTAATTCACAATGGAGGAAAGGTTAATTCATAATAGCGGAAAGGTTAATTCATAATAGCGGAAAGGCTAATTCATAATAGCGGAAAAGCTAATTCATAATGGTGGAAAAGTTCATTCATAATAGTGGAAAAGTAATTAAATAAATACAACAAAAACAAAAAACCTTACAAGGAGTTGTTACTCACTTGTAAGGTTTTGGTATTAAGTTAAAAAGCCTTGTTTTATTCCTTGCTTAATTTCCCTTTTTTGTCCACATATTGCCAAGCATTGCTTTGCCAAGTGCTGTATTCGCCGTCTTTTACAGTGTTGCATTGTGTGCTTACTTTGGCTTTTCCGTTTTCAAAAGGATAGGCACAATCGAATTGAGGCGCGATGACAAGGGTGTAGGTTTTGGCATTTGCATAGCCAATTTTCCCCTCTTTTACGACTCTTATCAAGCCTTCGGCAGCATAATCAGGTCCATTATCATAAATAAACACTTCATAAAGTGCCTTTTTTTTGCTATCTTGAATCACCCATTTGCCACTTTCAGTTTGTATCATACGCAACTTCTCGGCTTTTGCCTTACTGCTTTTCGCTTGCGCATATAGGCTTCCAGGCAAGCAAAAGCCTAAGATTAAACCTAAAAAAAGACTAATTTTGATAAAGTTCTTCATTTTAAACATTGATTTTTAGATAAATAAAGAAGCGGAAAGCATTACATTTTCTTGCTTTTTACCTTCATAAAAAGCGCGAGTAGTAGTTACCCTCGCGCTTTTATTATATACCGTTCCTAAATCAGTTTCAAAATTTAATTCAGCGGAATCCACACAACAAACGTTTTAAAATAGCAGTTGTGTGGATTCTGCTGAATAAGAAAAGGCAAAAAATTGATTTCTATTTAGGAACCGTATAGATATAAGTACTAGGTAATAATTAGTTTATGTTGATGTTTTTACTCAAAATATTGATTATGAATTACTTAAACTCATTTTCAACTATCAACCACTTATATACCTTGTTTTTACTCAATTACATATCTTGCAGGCATCATCATATACACACCGTTACTAGGAACTGCTTGCTTCAATTTACGCAACTGCTCAATTTCCTCATACAAAGGTTGGTCTTGTTGCAAATAGCGCACAGCCGATTCTTTGGTAGTATTCAACAATTCCTCTATTTTATTTTTCGCTTCAGGATATGTTTTGATGCGATAATCTTTCTCATCTAAATTAGCTTTTTGCGCCGCATATTTGATAGCTGCATACAAATTGCCATATTCATCAACAAGGTTAATGTCTTTTGCTGCTTTCCCAGACCAAACACGCCCTTGCGCTACTTTATCTACTGCCGCAGAATCTGCAAAATTACGTCCATCTTTTACCACTTTCAAGAAAGAACCATATCCTTCTTCAATATAATGTTGCATCAAATTTTCTTGAAAAGGAGAACTTGGCACATTCGGATTTAAGAAATCTGCATTAGGATGGGTTTCTACTTGGTCAAAGGTAAGCCCTAATTTGTTATTAAACATTTTTTGCGTATTCAATAACATTCCAAAAATCCCAATAGAACCCGTAATGGTATTTTTATCTGCGAAAATGCGGTCACATTTTGCCGAAATATAATAGCCCCCTGACGCTGCCACATCACCCATAGAAGCAATAATCGGTTTCGTTTTAGAAGTTAATTCCACCTCTCTTGTCATCACATCGGAAGCAAGTGCACTACCACCTGGGCTATTCACGCGAAACACAATGGCTTTCACATTTTCGTTTTCTCTTGCTTTACGCAAAGCTTCCACAATTGTTTCAGAACCCAACACGCCATCTTGATTTTTACCACTTCTAATTTCACCCTCTGCAAAAATCACCGCAATTTTATTGGTAGCATCATTATCTTCTTTGGGCATAGCCTTCAAATATTTACGATAAGAAATAAGATGCAATTTCTCTTTTTTCTCGATGCCTGATTTTTCTTTTAACAATTCTCTTACGGCATCTTCGTATTTTAATTCATCAACCAATTTTCTTGCTAAGGCTTTTTCGCCCGAACCGAATACAAATTGGCTTGCGATACTATCCACTTCTGCGCGGTCTATTTTACGTGCCGTTGCCACATCATTCGCAAATACTTCCCAAATATCTCCCAAAAATGCCGACACCTGCATTTTGCTTTCTTCGCTCATGTCCTTTCTGAAATAAGGTTCAACGGCTGATTTGAAAGTACCTACGCGGTAAATTTTGGGTTCTAGTTCTAATTTTTCAAACAAACCTGTATAAAACATGGGTTGCGCGGCAAAACCATTAAATTCTAACATTCCTGAAGGGGGCATAAACAATTTATCCGCAGTGGTGGACAAATAATACGATTTTTCGGAATAAACTTCGGCATAAGC
>JBJXHA010000465.1:0-6389 GCA_046160275.1 Bacteroidia bacterium
ACTCTTCTTATCATATAAATACAATTAGTATGAATATACGAATTGTATTTGTATCATTTATGCTATTTGTAAAAAAGAACCTATAACATACTGTTTTAGGTTCTTTTTTTGTCCTAATACTAATTTCATTATTTATACAATAAAAATCATTTAAGAAGATATAAGGAAAATTCCTATAAAATAATTTTGACAATTCAGAAAAGTCCCCTATATTTGTAGAATCATTATAGAAACACCTTAGAAAAGAATAACCAAACCGCTATTTTAATCACACTTGCTCGTTACCGATTTTCCTTAAACTTGATATCCTGACTTGGACACTTTAATAATTGCAAAGAACATGAACTCACTAAATTTCAATTACGCTGAATGGCACGTCATACAAATGATGGAGTTTGGACTAACTGCCAGACAAATTGCCTACATCTTACCTTATGCAGAATAT
The DNA here is from genome assembly GCA_046160275.1 of Bacteroidia bacterium. GTDB lineage: Bacteria > Bacteroidota > Bacteroidia > J057 > J057 > JBJXHA01. The sequence goes on from JBJXHA010000465.1 coordinate 446, forward strand.
TCCGTTTCTTCCATAAAAAGAGACTTGTTTGTAAAATGTTCTGTCGCTAATGCTACGGCTCTTGTGGCGAAGGCAATGCGCCTTCATGTCTTACTTACTGATGAGGAATTTGAACTCATTCGTAAAATTGAACAAGGAATGACGATTGCCCAAATTGCAAAGCAAGAAAACATTCCTGACACCGATTTAAATGCACAATTTGCTGTGATTTTCAAGAAAGCGCACGTCAAAACGCTCGATGAATTAAAGAAAACGGCTACTAGGTATCAGTGGCTCGCATTGTACGATAGGTATTTAAGTTAAAAAACAAAAGGGGGCCTGCTTTATCTCGTTTTATTGCAGCCCCCAACCTTAAATCATTACAAGGAAAAGGTTTTTTCCGAATGAACCGCTCATTAACACTAAGTTGCCAGAAAAGTATTAAGGGGTTTTTTCCTCATGAACCCAAACAACTCTAATTGCGATATGAACGAGAAGCGGCATTTCCTGTGAAGAGAAATGCCGCTTTTTTTATAACCATCTGAATTTATTTTATTTAAGCACAAGTGAGTAAAAAACGAAGGAAATAACTTTTAGTTAAATGATTGGCTATCAGTAACTTACTATCATTATTCACTATTCACTTTTAACTATTCACTACTTATCGTTCTGCTTTATTGTTTCTAACAATTCGCTCTCGAAGACGGCTTTGGGTGAAATCACTTCTTCCTCATAAGGAATTTTGTTGCCGTATCTTTCTTTTAGTTTGGCTTTTACCGCTTGGCTAGTCAAATCAAAGTCTTTTAACTTTTCAAGTTTTCCAATTTCTACCCCAACACCCCGTTTATACACTTTCCAAATCAACTCTGAACAATAGATTCTATCGTCATTCCATTCAAACGTATAGTCGTAATCCTTTCCTAAAAAGGCTTGTCCTGCCTGCTTCATTTTGCTTTTAGCGGCTTCGGTCAAGATATCTTTCGAATTTTTGAGTCGTTTTACCACATAATGTCCATTTTTTCCTCTTGCTATCCATTTATCAAGGCTTGTTTTCTTCACAGGCTGCACCGCTTCCAATACAAAACAAGTTCCATTTTCTTTAAAAATTAATCCACAATGCGAATATTGGGACTTTGTAGCAAGCTGTATGGCTTTACTTTGACTAGACAAGGAAGTTTGAAAAATCAAGTCTCCCTCTTGAATGTCAGCGTCATACGGAGGATGTTCAGCCTTCACATAACGATGATGGAGTGGATATTGCGCCCCAACAACCCTCAGTTTGCCATAGCAACCCCAAACAAAAGCGATAAGCAAAACCCCTAATGCCCAATTATATTTTCTCATCAGTATTCGGTAATAAATAAGTTACAATCATTTTCCATTCTCCATTATTAATTATCCATTACTTAAGCCTATTTTTATACTTCCTCCACACGATTGTCACTTAAATAAAACACAAAGCCTCTGACTTCGGTAAAACTCATTTTTTGCAATAAACGCATATAACGTTTTACTTGTTGCGCATCGCTTTCGGAAGGAATCCCACTTTTATAGTCAATTACGTAGGCTGTTTTTTCCTTCATCATGATGCGGTCAGGGCGAAAAACCTTGCCACTCGTACCCAGCAGTTCCATTTCTGTGCGCACTTTCCAATCTCGGCTAAACCATTGATTTGCAAGCGGATGTTTTACAACTTTTTCCAGTAAGGCTTGTAGTTCAGGGCATTGCTCCTCATTGATTTCTCCTTTTTGAAATAAAATAGAAACCGATTTTGTAACGTCTTCTGCATATACAATATGCCCTAATGCCGTATGCAGTAGGTTTCCAACCGAAACCCTTTCCGCCTGCTCCATCATTCTCTCCGCCACAAAATTTTGCGCAAAACGTTTCACACGAATAATGTCACTCCAATTTTCGCGCAAATCTAAAGGCTGATACAAGGTACTTGCAGGCATTTCAACTTCGATTTCCTCTTTTTTCCCCTTCAATGCCAATAATTCACTTTTACTTATCGCTTTCCCTTGAACATAACGCATACTTTTCTTTTCCTCATTTTCATTAGTAGTTTCTTCTGGGCGCATATCCAATTCATTGCCAACCAACCAGCCCAACAAAGTCCCTACTTCCGAAATATCAGGTCTCTCACCCATCGCTATTTCTCCTTTTGTCTTTTGACTGGTCAAAATATACAAACGGTATTCGGGACGAGTAAATGCCACATACAATACATTCAAATTATCCAAATAGGAAAACACCTTTTCATACAAATAATCTTCATAGAAATGAGTGTTTTCCAACCTTTTAGAATATTTTAGGGGATACAAAGTAGCCTTTGAATAGGGCGCAACTTCGGGCTGTATCCATATCACAGAATCTTCTTTGGGTTCAAACGACCAATTCGCAAAGGGCATAATGACAATCGGAAATTCCAAGCCTTTAGACTTATGAACTGTCATAATTTGCACCGCATCTTTATCGGACGCGCTTACCACAAACTTTTTCACTTTCACGTCTTCCCACCAAGACAAGAAGCCCGAAACACCTCCATCATTTTTGCTATTATATTCCAAGACCGTATCCAAAAAGCCTTGAATATAGACATTCGGCTGCATCAAGGAGGGCGAAATGCGAAGTAGTTGTTCTACACATTCATAAAGCGGAAGCGTAAGCAAATATATTCGCTTTTTCTCCAAATATTCAGGAAGTTTATATTTTCCATTGTCTTGAAAAACCTCGTCCCAATTAGGTTCAACGATTTCCTCAAGTGCTATTTCTTTCTGCTCTGCTTGGGTAAAAACATGATAATAATAACCTGCCGTAGCCCCCGAAAGTGTATCTCGATTATCTTGCAAATAACAAAGCAAGGCAACGAGCATTTTTACCACAGGATGATTGGCAAGCAAAAGCGACTCTGCAGAAGTAATCTTGATACGATTTTCTTGCAAAAATTCTGCAATGTCAGCAGATTCTTTGTTGGTTCTTACCAAAATGGTGATGTCAGATTTATTGTATCCATCGTGTTCTAGGCTTTGAATGATTTCGAGTGTGCGCTGTTTTGCATCTTCTTTCCAACCACTTGACTGCCCTTTTTTGGTAAAAAAGTCGATAGAAACAAAGCCAGGATAGGCAGTTCGCTGCGGAATTTGCACCACGTCGTCATAAGCACTCACAAAAAAGTCTTTCAAATCGGTGCGAATCGTTTCTCCTAACAAAGCTGCCGATTTTTGAAAAAAGTCATTGTTAAAATACACAACCTCTGCTGCTGTTCGCCAATTATTTTCTAAGGTTTCGGGGCGAATGAGTTCCTCTAAATTATCTAGCGCGATGCGTTGTTGCACTTTTTCCTTTAACAACATCAAATCCCCGCCTCGCCAACGATAAATAGACTGTTTTACATCTCCTACAATCATGCTTTCGTCATCATAAATAGAGGATAAAGCATTGTGAATCAAAGGGTAAAGGTTTTCCCATTGCATTTCGGAGGTGTCTTGAAATTCATCAAGCAAATAATAGAAATAGCGGTTGCCCAATTTTTCATAGACAAAAGGCGTGTCCATGCCTTGCAAAAGATTATTGAGCAATTGATTGGTGTCAGAAATAAGCAGTTGCCTGTTTTCGCGGCGATAATTGCCCAGTTTTTTCTGCAAATCATTGAGCAAACCAAAAGTATAAATGGTTTTGGAAGCCTCAACCGCCGAAATATAATCAATCAGATGATTGTCGTAATAATTAATGAGTTCGCATAAAATCGGGTGAATGTCACTACGCATCGAAGGCATAATCATTTCCTTTCGCGCTTTTGTTTCTTTACTGGGCTTACTCATCAATTCTTCGGGGTCTTCATAGCCTTTCTTTACATAGTTATTGGCTTCTAATTTGTTGGTTTCTAATTGATTACTAAAAGCAATTCGCTCAAAATAAGCCCCTGCTCCCTGTCCTTTTCGGGCAAAATCATCCACCACAATTCCCAAAGATTGCATTTTATCCCAACCTTTCCGCGCAATTCGTTGCAACTCGCTTTCAAAATTTCGGCGAATTTCCCAAATTTCTTGAGAGAGCTTAAACATCTCCTCCGTATAATCTATTTCATTCCATTCTTTTTCACGAAAATAACGCTGATAACGCTCTTTGAAAATTTCATGTCCTAATTCCTTTATTTCTTTGTCAATTTTCCATGTTTTGTCTTGATCCATTTTCGACTCCACAAAGCCTTGAAGGAGCTGTGTAAGTTTGGCATTTTGTCCTGCTTCTAAAAAAACATCGTCTGTTATTTTATTGAGAACCACCTCATTACGCATTTCTATGTCATAGCCTAAAGGAACATTTAGCTCTTTGGCAAAGGCGCGAATTACCCTTTGGCAAAAACTCTCTATGGTGCAAACCGAAAAATTTCCATAATCTTTAAGAATGTGATTGAGCGCGATACTTGCATTTTTGTGAATATCTATCTTCAGATTTAGACCTGAAAAATGTTGAGAAAGTGCCTCATACATCGCATTCACTTCTCCTTTTCCCAAAGCAGATAATTCCTTGATGATACGGCTTTTCATCTCATCTGTTGCCTTATTCGTAAAAGTGATCGCTAATACATGACGATATAAGTAAGGCTCACGCACCACAATTTTGAGGTACGAGAACACGAGCGTGAATGTTTTTCCTGAGCCTGCCGAAGCGCGATAAATAGCTAAACCTGTCTTTTTCAAGGATATATGAGCGTGTTAACAACAAACCTTTCTTTTACGCAAAAAAGCCTGATTGTGTTGTGTTAAATCTCTGCGAATTTGAGCTTTTTTTTCGAGAAATGGAAATATTTTTGGTAGAACTAACGGGGAATCTTATCTGATTTTTTTTTCGAATAGAGCCAAAAGCGTAAGGTTAGGATTTTGGCTAATTTGCTTTGTAGGCTAGTTCTCTTATAAAAGGCGATAATTCTCCTTTGTTTTCTTTGTTTTTCTGAAAAAAATTTGAAAGTCTGAAAAATTTACCTAAATTTGCGCCCCTAAGTTAAAAACAGAATTAATTAATCTTATCACGATATGCCTAGATCATTAACAACAAGAGCTAGAAAGTTGCGCTCTATCGCAGCAAGACGCAGACAAAGCTTGAAAGTAGCTCCTAAATCTTTCGGAATCCGCAATACTTGGGAAAAACAAAACAAAAAAGTATTGGATAGCATCGAAGCTAAAATGAAAGCTGCAGGAATGTAATTCATTGTGTTACAAGCTATTTATCATAAAAAAAGGGCTTTTATAAGCCCTTTTTTTATTTTTTTACCCTATCAGGATTATTCTTAATAAATGCCTCCCAGCTTTTTGCACTGCCCGTAGGAATAGGCGAAAGTAGCTGAAAATGATGACAAACCGCTACCGCCAAGCCGTCAGAAGCATCTAAAAAAGCCTCCTCGTATTTGAAATTGAGCAAACGCTCCAACATACCCACTACTTTCTCTTTACTCGCAGCTCCGCTTCCCGTAACGGCACTTTTTACTTTTCGTGGCGCATATTCGGTGCAAGGCAAATCTCGCGCAATCGCAGCCGCAATCGCTACGCCTTGCGCCCTACCTAACTTTAACATCGCTTGCACATTTTTGCCATAAAAAGGAGCCTCAATCGCAAATTCATCAGGGTGAAACTCCTCAATCAAAGAAGTAACGCGCTCATAAATCTTTTTTAATTTCAAAGGATGCGAAATGTCCACATCACCCAATTTTATTAACCCATACGTCAACAAGGTCATTTTTTTATGCTCACACAAAATAATGCCATAACCCGTAATTGAGGTGCCAGGGTCAACCCCCATAATAATTCTTTCTTTCATGTTTTTAGAAAAAGTAGTCAAAGTTAGCGTTTTCTCACAAGATATTAGCAAAGATAAACAAAAAACTTAGCTTGGAGGCTAAGTTTTTTGTTTATCTAATAGAAACTAGTGTAATAGCAATATGTTTTTCATTGTGTTCAGGTAGGGA
>JBJXHA010000466.1:0-3060 GCA_046160275.1 Bacteroidia bacterium
AATTTAAAAGAACTGTAATATGAAAAAATTCTTAGTTTTCATCGCTTTGTTTGCATCAATTAGCACATTAGCTGTGGCACAAACCGCTTCTCCAACTCCTAAAAAAGCTAAAACTACAAAATCTACAAAAACGAAAAAAGCGACCACTGCTACTGCATCAAGCGTAAAAACTACTGCTCCTGCACCTGCTGCGGCTGTTGCGGCACCCACAGGTAAAGGACCAATCGCTACTTTTGAAAAAACAGAAGTAGATTATGGTAAAATTAAACAAGGCAGTGAGCCTTTGCGTATTTTCTCTTTCAAAAATACTGGTACTGAACCATTAATTATCTCTGGTGCACAAGGAAGTTGCGGATGTACAGTTCCTACTTATCCAAAAGAGCCAATCATGCCTGGTCAAACTTCTAAAATTGAAGTGCGTTATGATACTCAACGTATTGGCGGATTTACAAAAAGCGTAACTTTGACAACTAACGAAGCAAACCCTACACGTGTTTTGACTATCAAAGGAGAAGTAGATGCAAAACCTGCTGATGCTCCTGCTCCTGATGCTCCGAAAAATTAATTTTTTCCGATTTATATATCAAAGGTCAAGGTCACTGTTCGTGATTTTGACCTTTTTTTTTATTTCTGCTCGTTGAAACTACAAAACTTAAATCCTAATGTTTTACCTTTGCTATCAAAATAAAATCACAAATGATACTTCGCCAACATGCTGAACTGCAATTTGCAGAAGAATTAGAAGAATTAAAAAAACAAGATAAAGGTAAAATTTTGCCGAATTGGGAATTATCACCAGCCTCTGTTGTAACTTATATCATGGGCGGAACGCTCGCAAATGGCTTTGAAATCAAACCAAAATATATCGGAAATCGTCGTTTGATTGAAATTGCAGTAGCCACTTTAACTACCGATCGAGCCTTATTATTATACGGATTGCCTGGTACAGCAAAATCTTGGGTTTCGGAGCATCTTGCAGCAGCAATCTCTGGCGACTCTACCCTATTAGTTCAAGGAACGGCAGGCATTGCCGAAGAAGCCATACGTTATGGTTGGAATTATGCACGATTATTATCAGAAGGCCCAAGCGAAGCCGCACTTGTCATTACACCCGTCATGGACGCTATGCAACGTGGAAAAATCTGCAGAATTGAAGAATTAACTAGAATTAGTGCCGATGTTCAAGATTCTTTGATCACTATCCTTTCGGAAAAAATCCTACCCATTCCAGAGTTGCGAAGCGAAGTACAAGCCATCGAAGGTTTTAATATTATCGCTACCGCAAATAATAGAGATAAAGGCGTTAATGAGCTATCGGGCGCAATGAAACGCCGTTTCAATACCGTAATTTTGCCTGTTCCCGAAACCGTGGAAGAAGAAGTAAATATTGTAAAAACACGAGTTGCTGAAATGAATTCGCGCTTAGAAATCCCCGAAGAACTTCCCTTACTCGCTGAAATTCAACGTATTGTAACTATTTTTAGAGAACTGCGAAGCGGCGCAACAGCTGATGGTCGAATCAAAATAAAATCGCCTTCTGCAACAATGAGTCCTGCGGAAGCGATTTCGGTGCTCAACTCTGGTTTGGCCTTAGCAACACATTTTGGAAATGGCACATTGTCTGCACATGACCTTGCTGCGGGCTTAATTGGCGCTGTTGTCAAAGATCCAATTCAAGATAAAATCGTTTGGAATGAATATTTAGAAACTGTCGTAAAAACACGTGAAGAATGGCGGGATGTCTATCGCGCTTGTAAAGAATTAGGCTAAATTCTTGCTTATAGTAAAATAAAGGACGAATTATTTGACATTCAGCTACTTACAATTCTATTTTTGCGTCATAGCTGTTTTATTTTAGTGTTATTAAATAGATAAGTAAAGTTTAAAAAATAACTCGTGGATTTGAAAAGATGTTACTTTCTAAGCTAAACATCCAAATGTTAAGTTGTCACTTTTTTTCTTGAAAAAAAAAGTAACCAAAAAATTCAAGGCTGTAGAGCAATTCTACGACTTTTCAACCCTCAATGGCTAAAAAAAAGCTTTTAGCCTGAAACTCGCTGCGCTCAAACAGCAGTCTAAAACCCTTTTTTTGCCTACGGCACGCCATTTTCGGCTTGAAAAATCGGAATTTCTCTAAGGCCATTTACCTAGCGTAAAACCACAACCTATTTTTTGAACATTACATATTTATAATTAGATAGAAATTTATGGCGAGATTAAACTATTTTTGATTTTTTACATTATAATAGATATTTACTTTAAAATAAATTGAAATGGAATATAGAAGACTCGGTAAATCTGGCTTACAAGTCAGTGCGTTATCTCTTGGAAGTTGGTTGACTTTTGGAAAACAAATTGAAGATAAAGTCGCGGAAAAATTAATGGCTATTGCGTATGAGCATGGAGTCAATTTTTTTGACAATGCAGAGATTTATGCTCGTGGTAAATCTGAAATTGTGATGGGCAATATCTTAAAGAAAATGAATTGGGAACGAAGCAGTTATGTCGTTTCGTCTAAAGTTTTCTTTGGTTACGAACAAGATAAGCCTAATCAAAAAGGATTGAGCCGCAAACACATCATGGAAGGTTGTGATGCTGCGCTTCAACGCTTACAAGTTGATTATATTGACTTATTTTTCTGCCATCGTCCTGATAAACAAACGCCAATTGAGGAAACGGTTTGGGCAATGAATCATCTGATTCAACAGGGCAAAATCTTATATTGGGGCACTTCTGAATGGTCGGCGCAAGAAATTATGGAAGCACATATGGTGGCAAAAGATTTGCGTTTGATTGGCCCTACGATGGAACAACCACAATATAATATGTTCTGGCGGTATCGGGTAGAATTGGAATACCTTAATATTTTTAAAAATATCGGTTTGGGCACAACGATTTGGTCTCCACTGGCAGGCGGCACGCTCACCGAAAAATACGTGAATAATAATCGCCCCTCCGAAACTCGGATGGACATGAAAGATATGCAATGGCTCAAAGATATTGCGCTCGTACCCGAACGGCTTCAAAAAATCAATGCCTTGAATGACTTGGCAAACGACA
>JBJXHA010000467.1:0-6747 GCA_046160275.1 Bacteroidia bacterium
TTGAATCTGTCTTTACCGATAAAGTAGGGTCATTAGGTGTTGTTACATTTTGCGTTATCACAGGTTGTTGTGTGTCCGAAGGCAAAATTTTCCATACGATAACAGAAGTTGCCAACAAAGCTACTGCTGCCGCTATGCCAAGCATCGGCTTCCAATTAAGGGCAAACAACAAACCTTTTTTCTCCTCTTTTTTTAGTTGTTTTTCAATGTCTGCCCAAATGTCTTTTTCTAATTCAGGCTCAAAATGGTCAAATTTATTTTTTAATATCTTCATAATATAGGTGATAGTTAAAAATGGATAGGTGATATTTTAACTAAATTTTTGATGATAATGAATAGGTAATGCGAACAAAATAAGTTTCCAATTTCAAAAATGTATTTAATTGATAATCAAGACTTTATTTCTGATAACTGTTTACTGTTAATTGTTCACTGATACTTAACTGTTTACGGTTAATTGTTTTCTCAAAATCTCTTTGGCGCGAGAAAGTTGCGATTTTGACGTTCCTACCGAAATTCCGAGCATTTCTGCGATTTCTACATGCGAATAACCTTCAATTTCATATAAATTAAAAATCGTTTTGTAACCTGTGGGAAGTGCTTGAATGTATTTCAAAATTTCTTCGCAAGTCATGCTGCTCACACTGTCTTCGTCAAAACCAGCGTCTGATGCGTTGTCAATGTCGGTCGTTGAAAACTTCATTTTCTTTCGATAATGAGCGATTGCCATGTTCACCATAATCCTCCGAATCCAGCCTTCCAACGAACCTCCCCTAAAATCCTGAATGTATTTGAATACTTGAATAAACCCATCTTGCAAAATATCCACCGCCTCATCTTTGTCATTCGCATACCTCAAACACACCCCATACATTTTACGGTAAAACTGATAATAAAGTGCTTGCTGCATTTTCGCGTCATTCTTTTTACAGCCCTCAATTAATTCAGTTTCTTTATATGTCTGCGTTGTAAAAATTCTCATGCTTCATTTGTAATAATTGCTTCAAATTGTTTTCAATATTAAGCGTTTTATTTGATAAAAAAGGTTGCATCTAAAAAAAAAAAATCGTTAAAATTCACCATCAATCCGCTATCTTTCGCTTCATTTTTTTAAAAAAACTTATCGGCTAATCTCACATCTACCGATAAAATTCTGAATCATTTACAACGAACGTATTTTTTCATTGTGAAGGTTCATCGTTTGCTAATGTCTTATTACTACGCACACTTAGTTTGATGAAAAACTAAATATACAACTAAGAGAACAAAAGAAAGCAAAGGGTTGCATGAATTGTGAAATTTTTTAATTTTTTTGAAAAATTTCTTGAGTTTCCTTTTTTAAACGAATTTTCCTACCTTTGCCTAACATTCTACCTTAGCAATTTGCGGCTTAATACAACGCAAATAAGTTGTTAGCCTTAAAATGCAATTGGTTAATTACCAGTATCTTATCCAAATAAGTGATAACAATTAACTGTTAATCTAATAACTTTTTGCTGATAACTGCTAACTGTTTACTGATAACTGTTAAAATTATGATAACAATTTTGCTTGCCTTTTTTGATGAGCTACCTTTTTTCTTACCTAAGAACTACAGGGAAGGAGACTTTTATAATTACACTTGCGCACCCAACGAATCGGTAAAAGACTGCATCGAGGCGCAAGGAATCCCACATACAGAAGTTGAATGGATTTTGGCAAATGGAAATAGTGTGAATTTTGCCTACCAAGTGAAAGAACACGATAAAATAGAGATATATCCCTATTCTTCTCAATTGGATTTACCCGTAATTGTGCGCCCCAATCTATCGAAAATTGCTTTTATTACTGATGCGAATGTTGGAAAATTAACGAAGAATTTGCGTTTGATGGGCTTTCATGTTCGCACTGATGAGGGCGTTCCCGATAAAGAAATTGCAGCGATTTCCGAGCGCGAAAATTTAATTGTATTGAGTCGAGATATTGGTTTATTGAAGCGTAAAAATGTTACTTTTGGGCGGTATTTACATAGCGAAAAAATTGAAGAGCAACTCATAGAAGTGATGAAACGCTTTGATTTGCCCGATAAAATTCGCCCTTTTACCTTATGCCTTGTGTGTGATGGAAAAATTCAACAGATTGAAAAAGAAACGGTTCAAGCACGAGTAACACATACGATTTACCAAGAACATAAGGACTTTTATCAATGCGAAAACTGCCAGAAAGTATATTGGGAAGGCTCACATTTTGATAAAATGAAAGAGAACATAGCGAAGGTAAGAGCAGAGTTAAGACGTAAATAATGGATAATTAAGAATTGAAAATGAAAAATGGGTAGTGGCAAAAAGTAAGGTTGTACGGGCTGCTTCAGCTGCCCACCATTGGCAAAAACTTCGTTTTTGCGCTGATACGGCAGCTAAAGCAGCCGCTACAGGTTTTACTCAGCATGAACATTTGTAGGACTACCTAAAAAATGATATTAACTTATTTATTATCAATATTTTAAATAAAGATATTAACATAAACTAATTGTTGCCAATACTTATATCGTATGCCTATCTGTTTTATTATTCACTATAAATTAATCACTATTCACTAACCTCTCATGCGCTATTTCCTCATTTACAAGCCATACAATATGTTAAGCCAGTTTTCAAAAGAAACTGACACACAAACTACCTTGCAAGATTTGGGTTTTGCTTTTCCAAAAGAAGTGTATCCTGTGGGCAGATTGGACAGTGATAGTGAAGGATTATTGCTCTTGACAGATGATAAAAGCCTAAATCAGCGTTTGTTAAACCCTAAATTTGCGCACAGTAGAACGTACTGTGTGCAGGTGGAAGGAGAAATAGGGGAGGAGGCTTTGGCAAAATTAAGAAATGGCGTGAAAATTCGCATTGATAAAAAGGAGCATCTTACCCAAAAAGCGCAGGCGGAAAAATGCGAAAATGAGCCTAATTTACCTCCGCGTGAGCCGCCCATTCGTTATCGTGCCAATATTCCTACTTCGTGGCTATTACTTACCTTGACAGAAGGAAAAAACCGTCAAGTGCGCCGTATGACTGCTGCCGTAGGTTTTCCTACTTTGCGCCTCGTGCGAGTAGCAATTGGTGGTTATGAAATAGGGGAGATGCAGCCCGCAGAAGTGCGCGAGCTTTCATGGGAAGAAGTACAAGTATGCTTAAGTAATTGATAATTAATAATAGAGAATTGATAATGATTAACATAATTGATTATCAGTTGCTTATGATGATTAAAAAACCTTAATGCTTTTGGTAAATTACTTAAAATGAGGCAGCTAAAGCAGTCCGTACAAATTCTACCTAGTATTATATTTTGCCACTACCTATGTTTTTTCTTAAAGTCCTGATAATAAGTAACTTGAAATAATTTCCCATTCTCAATTATTCATTATCCATTACCTAAACTACGCCAAATCTAGTATATTATTGATTTTTAAGGGAGTTTCACTTAAAAAGCCCTCTCCATACGTTACATTAATAATGTGTCCTGTGTTGCGGTTTCTTGCCTCAAAAAACTCCCAAAAAGTTTTGGTTGAGATATAGGTTTCGGGTTCATTGCTATTTTCATTGTAAAATTGAGAAGCGAAACAACGAATAGCATCCATTTTTTGCGCAAAAAAATCGCTAATATCCACCACAAAATCGGGTGTCAAGTGCTGGTCTTGAATATAATTAAACAATTTTGGCGCACGCCAAGCACTTTGGGTTTCTCCCATTTCGTCTAAGGTCGGTATATTTTTTAAGCCACTCAAAAACCAAGCATCACGCAACAAATCTGCACCTTTCCCATGGTCGGGGTGGCGATCACGTAAGGCATTTGCTAAAATAATTTCGGGTTGGTAGCGGCGAATACATTGAATAATTTGAAGTTGATGCGCTTCATCATTGCGAAAAAAGGCATCTCTCATGCCCAAATTTTCTCGAATGGTCAAATTTAGCACTTTAGCTGCCGCCGCTGCCTCTTTTGCCCGCAACTCTGGCGTGCCGCGTGTTCCCAATTCCCCGCGTGTTAAGTCAATAATCCCCACTTTTTTCCCTTGAGAAATTAACTTTGCAATCGTTCCTCCACAACTCATCTCCGCATCATCGGGATGGGCAGCAAAAACCAAAACATCTAATTTTGTCATCTGAATTATTTCGCTAATGAAAGCGCAAAATTAAGCATCTTTGTTTAAACATCGAAATTTATTTTCAAGGTTCAAAAACAAGTGATACCTCAAAATTTACCCTTCGTGCAAAAAATCGTGTTTTCTCTTTTCCAAAATTTGCGCTTCCATTCAATATTCGTACTTTTGAAGTCGTTGAATCACAGACACCTTATTTTACGAATAAAATGAAAAAATACTTACTTTGTTTGCTATCTCTTTTTTTGGCAGTACCCTCTTATTTTGCACAATGCCCAACCACAAACTTTGCGGGAAATTTTACTGCAACTAACGGCATGACAATGGGGGGGATTTATAACATAAATGGCTTTTTTTCAGTGCCTGTTGGGATAACGATTTTTGTGGAGGGCTACGCTGTCAATACCTGTGGCGCATTAGAAATTCATGCGGATTCTATTTTTATTGGGGGTAGTATTGTGGCAACAGGCGCAGGTTATACAGGTGGCGCGGGCGGCTTAGGAGGAACTTGTGTGGATTCTATCCGCTTTTTGGATTGTACTTTGGCTACCCAATGTTTGGGAATTACAGGCGTTGGGGGTGGACTAGCAGGAGCAGACGGCTTAGGGACAGGTTTTGGAAATGGAGGGTCAAATGGATCGGCAGGTTCTGGGCGAAAAAGCAGTTGTAATCCCACAAGTGATAGGGTAGGTCGTGTAGGAGCAGGAGGAGGAGCTGGCTCTGGCGCTGGGGCTTCCTATGGCGGCTTGGGTATCAATAGTGGGGTAGGCGGAAACGCTACGATTCCAGTAGCTTCTACCAATTCTCCCGACAATTTTTGTGTACCTGCCAATGCAACGCCTTTCGTTACAGGGACAGGAGGAGGCGCAGGATTTCCAACTGCTTTATATGGGACAACTAACGGAAACGACATAGATTTAGGCTCTGGTGGCGGCGGAGGAGGTGGCGGCGGTAGAGGTTTTACCCCTGCACAAACAGGCGGGAAAGGCGGAAATGGGGGCGGTTTAGTCAAATTAATTTCTAGCAATGCAATGCTGATTACAGGTGCTATTTTAGCAGAGGGAGAAGATGGGGGCGCAGGAGGAAAAGGAGGTGATGCAGGAGAATCGCCAAGATGTTGCATTGATGCTTGTCCGCAAGTGAACGAACATACCTACACAGGCGCAGGTGGAGGCGGTGGTGGTGCAGGAGGTGGCGCAGGTGGCGGCATTTGGTTAGAATCAACAGGGCTAATCCAAATAACGGGAACATTATCTGTTGCAGGCGGCACAGGAGGCGCAGGGGGACAAGGAGGCACAAATGGAGCTTGGTCTTATCAAGAACCGCCCTTTGTTTGTGGAAGCGCGAGTGGGATGTTGACAACCATGACTACGGCAGCAGCCACTAATGGCGCAGCAGGCGGACATGGTGGTGGCGGAAGAATCAAAATTATGTATAACAGTTGCAATACCACAGGTTTTTCTCCCATTTATGACCTTGCAGGAGGAGGAACAGGAGCAACTCAAGGAACGGTAAACGTTATAACTGCACAAAATTTCGCTACGGGTGCGCTTTCCGCTGCAAGCCAAACCGTTTGTTACAACGATACTGCAACGGCTCTTACCCTTACGCCTGCTTATACGGGCTTAACGCCAACGGCTTATCAGTGGCAAATTCAACCTAACTGCATCGGAACTTTTAGCAATATTGCAGGCGCAACTTCGCCTAGTTATACGCCTATTGGCTTGACAAATAGTGCTTGTTATCAATTATTGGTAACATTTGTAGGTTGTAATGGATTGAGTACCAATGTGGCGCAAGTGAATGTTTTGCCGCAACCTAGCCCAATTACCCTAACGCCTTCGAATACGCAAAACCTTTGTCCGGGTGATACCCTTTTTCTCTCTCCTACCAGTCCCGTAGGAACAATCGTTGAATGGTATCAAAACAATGTGCTTTTACCAACCACCACCATTCCGCTTGCTGTAACGAGTGCAGGAGCTTATATGTTAGTTACTTACGATGCAAACGGCTGTCGCATTGCTTCCAATATTACTACGGTAAATATGTTTCCGTCTCCTAATGCCACCATTAATCCGAATAATAATGTTACGATTTGTTCAGGAAATAGCGTAAATCTTGCGGTTATTTTGGGTTATCCTTCTTATCAATGGACACAAAATGGCAATCCGATTGGCGGAAATACCAATATTTTAAACGTGAATACGCCAGGAACTTATGCTGTTACCGCAACAAATGCTTTAGGTTGCTCCAAAACTTCCGCCTCTGTAGTGGTAAGCGGAGGAGTAACGCCAGTAGCAAGTGTTGCATTATCGGGTAGCCCAAGTTTTTGTTCGGGAAATAGTTTAACGCTTACAGGAAGTGGTGGAACAACGTACAGTTGGTATAATAATAACACTTTCCTTTCTACCAATAATCCGCTAACGGTAACAACTTCAGGGAATTACAGTGTAATTGTAAGCAATGCTTCGGGCTGTAAAGACACTTCTACGGTAACAAACGTAGTGGTCAGTTCTTCTATTAATGCGGCAATTCAAACGCAACCCAGCAATTTTTGCATGGGAGATACGATAAAATTAATTGCTTCGGGCGGAAATACCTATTCTTGGCACGCACCTTTT
>JBJXHA010000468.1:0-4160 GCA_046160275.1 Bacteroidia bacterium
CCTTTCAAGGGCGAAAAAGCTGCAAAAAGACCAATAATTTAGTGATTTGCGATAATAAATATCATGTTTTGGCTATTTCGGACTGCATTGCTGGAAATCATAACGATAGTTTTGAATTGATTGACAACATAGAAATTTGGTAGTCCTTCAAATGTAATGCTAACTAAAACCTGTAGCGGCTGCTTTAGCTGCCGCAAAATCGCAAAAAAGAAGTTTTTGCAAGTTATCGGGCAGCTAAAGCAGCCCGTACAGCATTACATTTATGCCACTCCCAGAAATTTTATGGGTTTGCTGCGGTTCATCATAATATAAACTATCTCCCTTAATTTGCCAATAATAAAATTCTTTTTCATGGGAAAACAACCGCCCACTCATTTTATTTTTTGCATAAACAGTTTGTAAGTGATGCACTACTTTTTCGTTGCTCGCATCAATAACATCTCTGCTATTCTCCAAAGTATAATACGCGCCTTGTGTTATTGTGCCTAATTTTCCCCAATACAAAATGTAGGGGTTACTAGGAGTAGCTTCATTTTTATGACTATGCACAAGTTGCGTAGTTGCAGCCCAAATACCTCCCTTCCATTCATGTAGGCTATTTGCGCCAGAGTGCAGGCTCTCTTTGCTTTGATTCGCAAGTGCGTGAAATTTATGGTCGTCATAACTATAATATACAAAATAGGTAAGAAAACCTTGACACCAAATATTCCCTTTTTTGTCCTCAAAAAATCCCCAAATGTCATGGTAAGGCAAGCCATCTTCGATGCTAAACGATTGAAAATGATAGCCATTATAGCGTACAATCCCTCTATCCGTAGAAATCCAAAGGTAGCCTTTACTGTCTTGAAAAGTAGTATAAATAAAAGAAGAGGGCAATCCATCATTTACCGTAAAATGGCGCAAATAGGGCTGCTGTGCAGTCAGTCGTAGCAAAGTAAAGGTACAAAGTAACAAACAGAAAAAATATTTCATCGAAATGGCTTCAAAATAAGGGATAACTCCACGCAAAATAAGTAAATTATTTTAACATTGTCGGAAACACTCGCTTTTCTTGTAGAAAAAGTGTGTAACATCCCCTGCTATTTTACCTTTGAAAAAACGGCAAAAATGTATATCTTTGCCCATTCATCTCTCAAAAGTTTTAAAAAATGGCATACAGTGATTTCAAAATGACGGATTTAGCGAAACAGTTTGGGTTAAAAGAAAAGCAAAAAATATTATTTGATAAAGAAAATCTTACTCCCTCTCCTGTTTCGGAGCGCTTGCTTGCTGAATGGGAATTTGGACGAAGAATGCCATTATTGAGTGAAAAAGCAAAATCGGAATATTTGATTTCGCCGATTCTTAAAGAAGTTGTGTTGATGTATCCTTCCTTTTTAACCCTCTATTCGGGCTATACTTTTGATGTAAAAAAAGAGATGGGTTTGACTGGCAGATGCGATTATTTGTTTAGTACAGAACATAGTATAGAAATCCAATCCTCCGTTTTTTGTTTAGTGGAGGCAAAGGATAAAACGGTAGAAGAGGGCATTCCACAGGCTTTCGCAGAAATGTATGCAGCCCAATTATTTAATTCAAATAATGGGCAGCCTACTCCTACGGTTTATGGTTGTGTAACGAATGCTTTTGACTGGTTATTTTTGCGCTTGGAGGGGCAAAATGCCTATATTGACACAGAACGCTATTATTTTGATAAAAAAGATTTGCCTTATTTATTAGCCGTTTTTCAAAAAATCGTCACACAATTTATTCCTATTGAACATAATACGTAAAATATCGCTTGCCTTTCTTGTGTTTGCTTTGTGCGTGCCACTTTCTTGTTCCGAGCAATTTAATATTAACGCTCCTTACAAAGAAATTTGGGTGGTGTATGGCATTTTGTCTTTATCGGATAGTGTGCAGTATATTCGCGTGTCAAAAGCCTATCAGGTGGAGGGAGATGCCTACGAATATGCAAAAGAGAATGATTTGAGTGTGAAGGGCTTGCGCGTTTTATTAAGACAAGGGGATAAGATTTGGCAAGCGCGACAAATAGATAGTATTCCCAAAGAAGAAGGCATATTTTATCCTTATACGACTGCTTATAAATTTAATACCGCAAAAGGAGACAGTGCCTTGATTCCTAATCGCCGCTACGAGTTAATTATTCAGCAACCCAATGATTCGAGTTTTGAATTACGGGCGCATACTACCTTGCCACATCCGCCAACCTTACAAAAGCCTTCTATTCAACGCATAGATAATCAGTATTGCTTAGATTATTTAACGGTAGAAGATTCTATAAGTGTTGCTTTTGTTGGGCGAGAATTTGGGGCAATGTTTCCGGGAAATGGTTATACCTTAACTTTATTGCTAGATTATTATGAAAATACTACCAAAAAACGATTTATTTGGCGAGAGGGAAGCCTTTATTCACCTAAAAATCCAACGGTAAGCGGAGCCTTCACGATTGCGCCTAATGTAATTCCGAATAGTTTTACCAGTCTGGTTGCCGATACCGCGAAAAGTTATACCTATCAAAATCAACCGACTTGTGCAACAGAGCTTTCCTCCCTTACCAAAGTCGCCAAAGTTGAAGTTGCGGCATTAGATTCTTTTTTGTGGACATATTATATTATCAATACTCCCAATTATTTTACGCTCTCTACCGTAAAGCCCATTTATACAAATCTCAAAGGAACTGCCGCTTGCATTGGCTTGTTTGGTTCGACTAGCAAAACTCAAGTGCCTTTTGCGCTTACTGCTTGCGGCGAATATAAAATGAGACTTAATAAAACCCTGCCACCACCCGATTGCCCATAAAAAAACGACCAAGAATGTACTTCTGTGGTCGTTCCATTGATAAAATATTGAAAACAAACTAAATAGACAACTTTATAGTGTCTGTTAATTTGCCATTTACGTACAAAGAATAAAAATAGGTGCCTTTATCTAAGTGTTTCGCAGAAACTTTTTCTTGATAATGACCTGCCTCCAATTCTGATACACTCATACAATATACCGCTTTTCCATCTTCACTATGCAACCAAATTATCACTGAGCCTTTTTCTTTGAGTGTGTATGGAAGAATAATGTTATCATTAAAACCATTTGTTAACTCATAACTCGGCGGGTTCGATAAATCTGTGATAGGTGGTTTAGCAAATATAGATGGCGTTAAGAGCAAGAAGAAGAAACTTAACAATAGTAAGTACTTCATATTCAACGTTTTTTTAAGGTTTAAAAATGAAAATAGAGAAAGTACAGTCCCAATTACTCCTACCTTTCTAATTAACATTGCAAAAGTATAAACTTTCTTTCAATCTTTTAACGAAACTTTTCCTAAAAAGTTACATCTCAATAAATATTTTTTTGTAAAAAATATTTATTGAGATTAATTGTTTTTGATAAATATTCAATGTATTGTGTTATGAGTGGCCATCTGGAAACAATATTATAACACAATAGAGTTTGCTTTTGTTTTTATCCTTAAAAGCCATTATCTTTAACCGCTTTATTGCACCATTTATTTATGTTTGCCAAGCCATTTTTAGTAGGAATTTTGTTTTTTGCTTGTATTTCTTTCTTAAATGCCCAACCGCCGGGCTATTTGGGAAAGCGTTGGACAGTTGCTTTAAACAATTACATCGCGCCATCTGTGTTCGATGAGAAAAGCTTAATGAACTGGCAGACAGGCATTTCCATGGCAAAAGTTGTCAGTCGCAATTTTTCTGTGGGAATGGGTGCGTATTTATATGCAACCTCTAGTGAATTGGCAATCCCTAATCCGAGCTTTGACCGCAGCTCTATCTCTGGTTGGAATCTAAATGTCCATGCCAAACACTACAACTTATTCAAAAAAGGAAATCTTGCGCCAATTGGTCCCTACCAAAAAATCGAAATTGCTTATTGGCAATATACTTTCCAAGACCGTTTTGAACCCTATCAATATTCGGTCAGAAATAGCAACCTTTCTCTGGGAATAGGAATAGGCTCGCAGCGTGTGATTTACCATTTTATCACCTTCAACTACGGCATACAAGCCAATTTTCTCCTCCCTTTTTTCTTGTCCCAAAAAACGTTATTGGGTGGGCAAGCAGAACACCTAAGAGCCTATAACCGTATGCGCGACTTTTCTGCATTAAGCGCGAATGTAGGCTTGGGATTTTTGTTGTTTTGAT
>JBJXHA010000469.1:0-3574 GCA_046160275.1 Bacteroidia bacterium
GCATAAATGTAATGCTGTACGGGCTGCTTTAGCTGCCCGATAACTTGCAAAAACTTCGTTTTTGCGCTTTTGCGGCAGCTAAAGCAGCCGCTACAGGTTTTAGTTAGCATTACATTTGAAGGACTACAGGTATTTTTTACTACACTTCACCACTCAAATTTACTCCCTTTAAACACTTTATCAAATAAAATAGTAAGGGGAGAGAAAATAAATAAAACCCAAACGGGGGCGGTGGTGGTGATGTTGGTTACGAAGCAATCGGGTACGATGCAGGCGTGGAATTTGGGGAAGTTCATGAGGATAAAAGAACATAATGCAATGAGTACAGACCAAATTAGGCGGGCGGTTTTGTGGTTAGGGGTGGTCATGGGGTCGGTTATCATAAAAAAGGTAAAAAGCAGTAAACTTCCGCTTGTAAATTGCTGAAAAAGAACATCATACCCCCAATTTAGGTAGAGAATGGTGCGCGAAAATTGTAACAAAAACAAAGCACCTAAAAAGCCCAAACTTATGTCTATTCTACCCACTTTAAAAATAATCATCGTACCTAATGCGCCGACTAAAAAGAGCAAAATGGTACCACTCCCCCACTGTCCGGGCGAAATCCAAGCGTCTTGGGTGAGTAAAATAGTTACGATAATGCCAAAATTTGCAGGGTTAAAAATGTGCTTCCCTTCATATTTTAGCACAAATTTAGAAGCAATTGCCAAAAACGCGCCTAAAATCATAGTACTTTCGGCATTTGCCTTAAACAACAAGCATAATCCCAAAGTGGTAATCAGGGCAGACTTCCAGCCATTGTCTTTTTTATGGGTGAGATAAGCTCCGAATATTTGCGTAATGAGGGCAGTCAGCGCAATTAATAGGTATTTTTTGATGTCCATGTCCCACCCTAATTGCCAAATGCCATAGCCCAAAAATGTGCCTAAATATAAAAGTTGAAAGTGCCGCGCATCTTTCCAAAATAATTGTATTGCGTTCATGTTTTGTAAGGTAAATAAAAAACCACTCTTTGTGAATAAAGAGCAAAAAAAGGAGGATTTTCCATATTTTCCTATCGCTAAGAATAGGTTTAAATTTTAGTAGATAATCAAGCAGCTCACTGGTTGCTACATTGGACAATTTGGACAACCCACAGAAATGAGGGTTTCCGTATTATGTTAATGCGGTTCTTAGGAGTTGTTTGAATAAATGATTCTTCCTAAAAATACAGATAAAAGGATTGTTTTTTTTAGTGAAATAGTGCTTTTCCCAAACCTACGAGCGCGGACGCTCCTCTGAAAATAAAATTTACAAGCGTCCACGCTTGTGAATTTTATTAACTCAAACAGCTTCTTATATAAAAAATCACATTCCCCACCTTTTGGGAAACCCTCATAATTCTTCATTTTCCATTATTAATTATCCATTACTTCCTTATTCCTTCACCAATTTACCTATCCATAGTTGCCCATTTGCAGCACTTACTTTCACCCAAAATAAGCCACTTGCTAACTCCTGAATAGAAAAAGAAAGCTCCTTATTTTGTGCGTTCATTGATTTTACGCATTGCCCCTGCGCATTAAAAACCTCCACCTTTGCAATAACTTGCCTCGATTGTATATTTACGCTTTCCTTGCTAGGATTTGGGAATAATTGAACGGTATTATGTTCTTTAATTTCTTCGATTTGTGAAGTAGCACATTCCAATTCATTGAGATATTCCCATATTTTGTCATTCATCAAAAATGGCACAGGCAAACCATTCGGAGCTTCTCCCATTCTTACCCACACTATGTTTTGACTAGGAATCACATTCAGAAACTGCCCATCTTTTCCCATTGCCGCAAACATATCATTAGGCGCATTCGGATTCAAAGTACCATTTAGCGTAATTTGGCTACTCGGAACCATATAAGAAGCTTTGCCATTCAGCCACCAAAGATAGCCATAAGACGGATTCATCGTTTGGGAAGTATTGACCATTTGGTTAAAATACGTAGTATCTGTCATAATTTGATTGCCATTCCAGTTCCCTTTGTTGAGAATTAACAGTCCAAACCTCGCCATACTTCTTGCCGTACTAAAAAACACATTGTTGTACCCAGAAGGAAAAAAAGTGCCCGTCATGCCTATGGGTGTTTTGAGTTTTTGAGTCGTGTAAGCATTGAGCGTTACCCCCGTTGCACTTTCAATGACGCTATCCAAAAGCGTATAAGGTCCGTTGTGATAAGCCCAACGTGTGCCTGCATTTGCCTTGTAAGTGAGGCAAGTATCTAAAGTACAATAAGGGTCAGGTACACCATCATCTAGCCCAGAAGTCATGGTTAATTGGTGGCGAATCGTGATTTTTTCTTCCTGCAAAGGCGTACAACTCGTCCAACCTTGCCCAAGATAATCGGAAGTCGTATCATTAATGGACAAATGCCCCTCTTGCTGCGCAATTCCCACCATAAAAGAAGTAATCGTTTTCCCTGCCGAAGCCCATTGCCAAGGAGAACTTTGGGTATGCGTACCAAAATACTTCTCTAACACAATTTTTCCATCTTTCAACAAAATAAACGCCTTTGTATTATTGATGTCCAAATAATTATATAAACTATCAATTCGCTCTTGACACCAATTGAAAGACTGCGGCGAAAGCGTAGTCCAAGTATTTCCCGTAGTTGGCGGAAAATAAAGCGATTGCGCATTCGAAGACATCGCCGCCATAAATACGGCTAAAATCGTAAGTACTTTTTTCATATTTTTTTTAATGTAGGGGTTAGATAGTAGGAGATTCAGGAGGTTTAATGAATGCTAAGTATTGTTACACGATTTTGTTGGTTTCTTAGCTCCCAAAATGGTAGGAAAATAAGGAGGTTTAGACTTTGAAGTCTGAATCTCTTTGTTTCCTATATTAAGTAGTCTAATGTAAAATTATTGTTATAACTATATGATAGTCAGTGTTTTGTGATTATTTAATACATGGAAATGACTTTTTCCCCTTTTTTACACTTACCTCCTTTCCCTTCCTTACAGTAAGTCATTGAAAAGCGTGAACAACTCCGCTTTTTATTAACATTTTAACCATCTTTTTATATGACTTACTGCACTTTCTTAAAAGCTGCACAGGGAAAATTATGCTTTTCTCTTAGCAAAATCTTTACTGTTTTTTTGTTTTGCTGCCTATTTGTCTCTGTTGAACTTCATGCACATACAGCTACTGGCGGTGGCGTAATTGTTGAAATTAAGGATAATGAGGCAATTTTTGCCTACCCTAATCCCACAGGTAACGGCATAATGTCATTCAGAGGACAGGAGGAGCAACTTATCGAAAACATCAAGATTACGGATATGTTAGGAAATGAATTGTTGACGCAAAATGTAAATGCTAATGAGGTGAGTGTAGATTTCTCTTTCTTGCAAGCAGGCACTTACTTATTTCATTATCAAGTAAATGGGGTTATTTATACCCGTTTATTGACGGTAGAATAATTATGCTTAGAGAAAAGCTGTTTTGGGCTAGAAATACGACATCTTTAATCCAAAATGGCTTTTCTTTTACATGTTTCAAAAATGCTCTTTTAAAAAAGGGAAGTTTTGTTGATACCAA
>JBJXHA010000470.1:0-8052 GCA_046160275.1 Bacteroidia bacterium
GTTTCGTCTTTTACCAACCAATTAAAATGTTCTGTTTCTGCTACAACTTCCGCCAAAAGTGCGACTTTTTCTAGGGTTTCTTTTCGAATAATATCCACTCCCTTTTGGAGCATATCTTGTGTTACTTTCGATAAAAGGAAGATGTTCAAGATGTTAGGCGTTTCTGGTGTTTGAAACACAGCCGCTTTTTTCCATACATCTGTAAAACGATGATAAGAGCCAATGGAAGTGCCACTTTTTTCCAATGCTTCCGCTTTCGCCAATATCTTAGGGTGCGCAATCAACACGCCCAAACCTGCGGGTAAACCCATGCCTTTTTGCACAGAAAAATAAACGGCATGGATTTTTTCATAATCAATTACAGGAAAAGGAGCTGATGAAACGATGTCCAAACTCAACAAAGCATTTGGAAAAGCCGCCGCATATTGATAAATGGTTTCCAAAGGCTGCATCACCCCCGTAGAAGATTCGTTGTGGGTAAAATGTAGCATTTCCACCTCTTCGGGAATCTCATTCGCCTCAAAAGTGAAACCTGTTCCAGCAATTGCCTCTTTTTTCATACAAGGTTTTTGTAACAACTGCGCTATTTCATAAAAACGATGCGAAAACACGCCGTTCGTAAAATGAAAACTAGAAGTACTAATACAGTTTTGAAGTAGTCTTTCCCAAATTTCAGTAGCCGATGCAAAAAAGCAAATGCCATGACTAGAAGGCACGCCCAAAAGTTCCCGCAAATTCTCTACTGCTTGTTGATGAAAGGCTTTATAATCTCCGCTTCTATGCGAAATAGAACCAATTTGTAGTTCTAAGGCTGTTTGCAAATGCTGGCTTACAGTCGGATACAGAGCCGAAGGTCCTGGTGTAAAATAAATCGCTGCCATTCGTAATATTCGTATAAATTGAGCGGCAAAAATACAAAATAAAAATGAACCTACCTTAGATTTGCACGTTTGGTCAAATAGAATACACGTTTGGTCAAATGGACTTGCAAATCTAGCAACCTATTTTTAGGTTTACCATGTCGTTTAAGAAAAACGGTAACTCGCCCGATTTTTAATTTCAAGAACTACTTATTTTTCCCAATCTTTTAAGGTTTAGCAGAGTATGAAAAAGGCAAAAGTAATTTTACAAATCCTATTCGCGCTATTTTTGATGGCAGCAATTGTTTGGATGATGGGGCAGTCAGTGAGTGCAACTACTGAAAGCCAATCTTCTAAAAAAGAAATGAGCAACACTCCTTTGAGTAAATTGATTGAAAAAGGAGAGAATTATCTACCTTCTATTTAGGTAGAAATAAAAATCCTTCCAGTGGCAAGTCCACTCGAAGGATTGAAATAGTTAAATTTTGTAACCTTACGAGTAATTAAGTTCTCGTAAGGTTTTTTATTGCTTTACAAACAACCTGCAAATTCTACACTTGCCGATTTTTGAGTAGAAGAACCACCCATACGTGCAAGGTTCTCGCGTGCATTTTGATTTCCCCCTTTAGAAGAGGCGTTATAAAACTCTAAAGCTTTTTTCTTACAAGTAGGCAAACCACCACATCCTTTTTCATACATCAAAGCAAGGTTGTTTTGCGCACAAGAGCTGCCATTTTCCGCCGATTTACGGTACCATTTTACAGCTTCTTCCAAATTCTCTGCTGTTCCCAAACCATAGTGATACATATATGCCAAGCAAAACTGCGAATTTGCGTCAAATTTTGCGTGATCTTTGTATTTTTCTAAAATCGGAAAAGCGATAGTGTATTGGTCTTTTTTGAACGCATTTTTTGCAGTTACTAATTCATTGCTAATGTCCTCAGAAACATGGTTGAGCGCGGTTGGAACGTATTGGTCTTGTGCATAACTGAGGGTAAATGCACCTAAAAACCCACATAAAAGGAAAAATTTATTCATTTTTTACAAAGGAGATAATTAAGAATGTTGAAGATATATTAATGGACAAAGATAGTCTTTTTAAAAATAGAAAGAAAGAAAAGCAATTAGTTTGTTTTCAATAAGGGTAAATGCTGAGGAAATGAATAAATTTAATAAATTCAAAACCAAACGCTTAGTATGCATTTAACGATATTTATAAATCCCAAACGTGCGAATCTTAAATTTTTCCGTAACTTTGTTCTGTAATTATAGATTACGAATCAAGTGGCGCAAAATATGTTCCAATTGTGCGTCAATTACCTTAGAATTTGCTTAGAATCTCAAATTCAAAAATAAGTAAGTTCCTTTTCTTTTGTTATCATTACCAAAAACAGCTCATTAAATATGATTCAATCAATGACAGGCTACGGAGTCGGCATTACCAACTCTGAAAATTATAAAGTAACAGTGGAGTTAAAATCGCTGAACAGCAAGTTCTTCGAAATGAATATGAGAGTGCCACGCGCTTACATGAAATACGAGCATTTGCTAAGAAATGCCCTAACTCGTGAGTTGGAGCGAGGAAAAATTACGGTGCTAATGAATGTTGAAATTCAAAACCCCACCAAACGTAGCTTGAACATCAATATTTCTTTGTTGCAAAGTTATTGGGCAGAAATCAAAACATTGAATTATCACTTAGATGGTATTAATAATGTGGATTTAGAATACCTGTTGGGCTTACCCGATGTGATGGCAAGCGAAAGTGTGGAGGAAGACGAAGAAGAATGGAAATTGATACAAGAAGCGGCTATGTTAGCTGCAAAAGCCTTGATTGAAAGCCGTTTTGAAGAAGGGAAAGCACTTAGTAATGATTTTACCGAAAGATTAGTGGCAATTGAGAATCATTTAACAGAAATTGAGGCTTTAGCTCCTTCACGCCTCGAAGAAGTGCGCCGAAAACTTACGCAACAACTGGCAGAGTTAAAGGAAAAATTTACGCCTGACCCCAACCGCTTGGAGCAGGAAATGATTTTTTATATTGAAAGGTTAGACATTAACGAGGAAATTGTTAGGCTTAAACAACATCTTTCTTTCTTTAGAAAAGTACAAGGAGAAGCAAGTTCTTCGGGTAAACAATTGAGTTTCATCGCTCAAGAAATCGGGCGCGAAATCAATACGATTGGTTCAAAAGCTAATCATGCACAAATGCAGCGTTTTGTGGTAGGCATGAAAGATGAATTAGAGCGTATCAAGGAACAAGTATTAAATGTTGTTTAACGCATTAACTTAGCAATAGCCATGGAACAAATTCCTTTTCATTTTACTGCTTTTTCTCCCGAAGAGATGTTGGAGCGTTCTGCGCAATATTATCAACAACATCAAACGCGGAGAAGTGTGCGTTTTTTTAGTGATAAACCTGTGGATAAGGCATTGATTGAAAACCTTATTTTAACAGCAGGCACTGCTCCTTCAGGCGCAAATAAACAGCCTTGGACATTTTGCGTAGTGTCTGATTTCGCATTGAAAACGAAAATACGCATCGCAGCAGAAGAGGAGGAATATAAAAATTATCATGGCAGAATGAGCGAGGAATGGTTGAAGGATTTAGCTCACTTTGGGACAGATTGGCAAAAACCTTTTTTAGAAATTGCTCCTTATCTCATCATTGTATTCAGAAAAGCTTATGACTTAGATGAAAAGGGGGAAAAACATCTCAATTATTATGTCAATGAGTCGGTGGGCTTGGCTTGTGGTTTCCTGATTTCCGCCATTCATCATGCAGGATTGGTAACGCTTACGCATACACCTAGCCCCATGGATTTTTTAACGAAAATTCTGAACCGTCCTGTCAATGAACGACCTTTTCTATTATTACCCGTAGGTTATCCTGCCGAAGATGCTACCGTTCCTGATATTGGTCGAAAGTCTTTAAATGAGATAAGTACTTGGCATTAACTTCATTAACCGATTTTCTAAAATTATTCTCATCATGACAAAATTAAGTGTAAACCTCAACAAAATCGCGCTTATCCGAAATGCGCGAGGGGGGAATTTGCCTAACTTGTTAACCATTGCACAAGATTGTGTAGGCTTTGGAGTCGATGGTATCACCGTTCATCCAAGACCCGACCAAAGGCACATTCGCAAGCAAGATGTTTTTGACTTAAAAGAGATACTTACCGTAGAATTTAATGTGGAAGGTTATCCTTCTGATGACTTTATAGAAATGGTGTTGGCGGTAATGCCTACGCAAGTAACGCTTGTTCCCGATGCCCCCGATGCCCTCACTTCCAATGCAGGTTGGAATACGCTCAAACACAGGCATTTTTTATTAGATGTGGTGCAAACGCTGCAAAACGGCGGGATTCGCACTTCTTTGTTTGTTGCCCCAGAACTTGAGCAAATAGAAGGTGCGAAAGAAATTGGTACAGATAGAATTGAACTCTATACCGAAGAATATGCACGCCAATATGCAGAAGGTAATCCAACCGCAGTAGAGCCATACAGCCAAGCGGCAGCTTTTGCCTTTGAACTGGGTTTAGGAGTAAATGCAGGGCATGATTTGAACACCGATAATTTAGCTTATTTTGCGCAAAACGTTCCGCACTTATTAGAGGTTTCTATTGGTCATGCGCTTATTTCTGATGCCTTGTATTGGGGTTTAGAAAAAACAATTACAAAGTATAAAAACTGCTTGGTATAAATCTTTTATTTTTATCGCTAATTTATAATTTTATCCCAATGAACCTTATATAACTACTTGCTAAAGAATCAGTTGTATGGGTTCATTTTTCATATCACTTCACCTTAGCCGCCAGTTGCCCAATTAAATAAAGTTTTTATACCTATTTCATTATTTTATTATATGCAAGTATCTCAAATGGCGGAAACCTTGATAGGTTCCGAAATCATTAAATTAGCTGCTGAAATTAAACAGAAAATGGCAGCAGGCGCGGAAATCTATAATTTCACGATTGGGGATTTTGACCCACAAGTGTTCCCCATTCCTCAAGTGTTGGAGCAAGAAATTATTGCGGCTTATGAACAAAAACAAACCAATTACCCCCCTGCGGAGGGAATTGCGGAGTTGAGAACGGCGGTGGCAAACTTTACCCATAAATATCAAGGATTGGAATTTCCTGCTTCTTCTATTTTGATAGGGGGGGGCGCGCGTCCGATGATATACTCGGTGTATGCGACTTTGCTTGACCCTGGTGATACAGTTTTGTTTCCTGTTCCTTCTTGGAATAACAACCATTATAGCCACTTGATGCGTTGTAAATCCATCTATATAACGACCTCCCCTGAATCGAATTTCATGCCTAGGGCAAGTGACATTGCGGCTTGTATTTCGCAAGCAACTTTACTTGCTTTGTGTTCTCCGCTTAATCCAACAGGGACTGTTTTTGATAAAGAAGAATTAGCCAAAATATGTGAGGTGATTCTTGCCGAAAATGAGCAAAGAAAACTAGATGGCAGAAAACCTGTTTATCTTTTGTATGACCAAATTTATTGGGTATTAACTTTTGGCACTACGCAACATTTCGACCCTGTAAGCCTGAATCCAAAAATGAGAGAATATACCATTTTTATAGATGGGGCATCGAAATGTTTTGCAGCTACAGGCATTAGAGTAGGTTGGGCGATGGGGCCTGAGCCTATTATGAATAAAATGAAATCTATCCTTTCGCATATTGGTGCATGGTCACCAAAGGCAGAGCAAATTGCGGTAGCCAACTTTTTAAATAATGATGCAGCCGTAGAAAGTTATTTGCAGGAGTTTAAAGCAGAAGTAGAATATCGACTAAATGGCTTGTATGAGGGATTAACTGCCTTAAAATCAGAAGGATATGGGGTTGATGTGATTGCGCCCCAAGCGGCTATATATTTAACCGTAAAATTTGATTTAACAGGAAAAGTAACCAAAGAAGGAAAAACGTTGCTTACTACGCCTGATGTTACTTCTTATTTGTTAGAAGAAGCAGGATTAGCGGTTGTGCCTTTTTCTGCTTTTGGTGCAAGTATATCTTCGCCTTGGTATCGTTTGTCGGTTGGTACTTGCAGAAGGGAAGATGTTGCGCTGGCATTAGCAAAATTAAAAACGGCATTGCAAGGCTTGAGTTAATATATCAATTCACAAAAAAAGGAGGAACTAAGCATTGCCTAGTCCCTCCTTTTTTTATGAAAAATCTACTATTCTTTTACCAATTTCCCTGACCAAATACCTTTATCTGTAGAAATTACTACATTATAAATGCCATTTGTCAAAGATTTTGTAGCAACGATGTTATCGCCTGTTGTTTGATTCAATACACATTTGCCAAGCGCATCGTACATACGTACTTGATTTACTTTTTCGTTGGTATTAATAACAAAGCTATTAGTTGTTGGATTAGGATACAAAGAAATTGCATTTACTGGTAAAGCAGAAGTAATACCTACATCTTCTGCATCATCAATTGTCAAAGTATAAACGCCTAATGTACCTACAACCCCATTTACAGGTGCAGTAATCGTTGCAATTACAGTTTCTGGACCTTCAAAGATAGCATCATCAAGAACATTAACTGGGATAGTAACTGTACTTGTACCTGCGGGGAAAGAAATATTAACAGGACTTAATACATAGTCTGTTCCATTTGTTGCAGTGCCTGACAAAGTAATAGTTGCCATTGTAGTATCTAAGTTAGGATTCGTAACAACTGCATCAAAGCTAATGTTTCCTGATATTTCTGCTACGGAGCCACTTGCCACGTTAAAATTAATTTCAGGTTCTGGCAAACACTCAAAATCAGTCATATAACGAGGAAGTAATTGATACCCTGTAAGGAATGGCGTAGCATTATCAAACTGACCTACTAAACCTGTAATGTTTAACCAAGAACAAGTAGGTGCAGGCATAGAGAAAGCATCAACATCATTATCCACACGAACCAAGAAAGTATCTACGTAATTTGTTACTGCAAGATTAAAACCACCACCTGTACCTGTCCATTGTGCTGGATTTATCAGTTTTACCATGTTAAGGCGAGCAATATCTGCTTCATTGGTTTCTGTTAAAGCCGTTACATTAATGGTTGCAGGAAGTGGATTTCCTTGATTGATAAGCATAATACTATCAGGTCTAAATCTTGTCATTCCACTTTGTAAAAGAACTAAACCATAAATCTCTAAAGAATCTCCTTCTGTTAAAGTATAGTTCAAGGCTACATTTGTACGAATTACCCAAATAGAACCTGTTGCATCAGCTAATCCAAATTGATAACCATTTGCACTAATATTTGTATTTGTACCATAAGCTACTCCTTTTACTTTACAATATACATTTAAAGAATCAGGTGTACCTGTTGCATTAACAGTTGTAAGCGGGCCAATGTCACGCATAGGAGGAGCATCATTACTAATGATGGTAATACGCATGGTATCAGAAGGAACTAAATTACAATTACCCACTACGTTACTAATTTGAATTTTAAAATATTCAGGTAATTCAAAAAGTGCGTCATCTATAATAGGAATAGATAATAATTTGGTGGTAGAAGTACTATCAAAGTTAATTACAACAGGGCTAATTAAGGTGTAATCCCCTGCATTAGCTGTTCCTGCTACTACATTTACATCCATCGTACAATTTCTCAATACGGTCTGGTCAATTGTAACGTCAATTGTTCCCGCAGGCTCATTTACAACAGCTGTAGGAATTGTGAAGTTTACATCTGCGGGTACGGGGGTATCATCATCAATAATATTAACATTTGCAATACTAGGATTAACAAGTAAACAACCTGTTGAAGCATTTGTCAACATCACTTCAAAACTTTCTAAAGCCTCAATAATTGCATCATTTACAATAGGAATTGTAACAGAAGAGGTAACATTTATTCCATCAAAAGAAACTGTTTGTAATCCTCCGTTATAATCAAACCCATTAACTGCTGTAATATCAGTAGTCATTACATCTACCGAACAATTTACTGCAATAGATTGTGTAAGTCCAATTGTAATAGATGTTCCTGCTTCATTGATATTATAAGTTAAAGAATCAAGTGCTACATTTGCTGTAACAACTCCTGTTTGCATAGCCACAGAAATATTATCTAAGCCAATTTCATCACGATTACCTTGTCCGAATCTGTCATTTGTAGTCCATTTAATGTAAATAAAACCGCCATCAGCTACCCCAATCCCA
>JBJXHA010000471.1:0-3329 GCA_046160275.1 Bacteroidia bacterium
AGCACTTCCAGCAGTTGAAAATGCGACTTCAAAATCTAATTTTGTGGTGGGTGACCGCGTAGAAGTGTTTTACAAAGACCCTGTGCGAGGCGATACTTGGCTTCCGGCTATGATTTTGAAAGTGCAAGCTGATGGGCAATATTTTGTGAATTATGATGCGTATGCCGAAACCTACGATGAAGCTGTGTCGGCTGATAAGGTACGTCAGATGAATTTGAACATTCAAGGGAAAGTACAATTCATACCAGTTAAAAAAGGGCAACCGATTTCGGTCAATGGCAATCTCTCGCAAGGAAGTATTATGGAAGATTTGGAATGGGCAGAAAACAGCTCCAATGCTTGCTGGGTAGGCATCCGAAATGTAGAATTTGAAGGCAATCACGTTTTTTATTGGTTTGATTTACCCAAAAAATCGATTGTAAAAATCACCGTTGTACCCAAAGGCAACAAGCCCAGAGTGAATGTCTATGGATTTGTCAGCTTCGATTTCAAGTTTATTCCGCCTGATTTACCTCGTTGTATTAGCTGCGAAGCCGGATTTCAGCAATGGGTGGCAAATAATCCGCCTGATTTTACCAAAAGTGCAGGCGATCAAAGCATAGAATTTAATGCTATCAGTTCAAGAATGAAGGTTTTTGTAGGCGTAGCAGGTGCGAAAGGCTTTACAAGTGGCGATTATGAATTGAAAATTGAAATACGATAAAATATTCTATGCAAGACCGCAACACCAAAATATTGCTTTACAAACAGCGAATAGTCGGCTTGGGTTATTTGGCTGTGGCGGTCTTGCTACCTTATTGGATTTTTGTATTATTAGGAGCTATTCAGTTAGGCTGGGTAGTATTGTGGCATTTGATTCCCTTGATTTTGTTAGGCATTAGGGCTTGGAGTTTTTGGCGGAAAATACAGGTTTATAAGAATATGAAGTAAATATTTGATTATCAAGTGATTAGATCATTTTTTATTTGCTAAGCCATTTTTGATAACAGTATAAATATTTATATTATGCCTTATTTCATTGCTTTATTAGTCGGTATTTTTATGCTTGCCTGCCAATATTTTTTATCAATGTGGTTGATAAAAATAGGGTGGTTTTATGGGTATGCTTATTTTATGGGTGGTTTTGTTCTATTTATTTTTCTTGCTTTAACAATATTTATGCAATTTTATCCTTTTCTAAAATTTAATCCAGAAAAAAGAAACGACAGGAAAGAAATTGAGCGAAAAAATAGGCAAGGCAATGCTGCTGTATTGTGTCTTGTTCTTACTTTTTTAGGAGGTTTTTGGATCAATGTAAAATTCAATAATTTTCACGAAAAATACGAATACGAAACTTTTGGCATTAAAGCAAAAGCAATTGTTACCGAAAAGTATGAACTTCAAAACAAAAGTCATTTCTACGTTTTTATTTTGCAACCACAAAGTAAAACACAACAAAAAAAACTCAGATACACTGTTTCACAAGGTGTCTACACAAGTAAAAAAGTGGGAGATACGATTGCTATTTTTTATTCACCAAGATACAGTAGTATGATAAAAATATTAGCCCCCAACCCCAAAGGGGAATAGTTTTAGTATTTTTTACTCATAAAAACTCCCCTTTGGGGTTGGGGACTTTAAAAACTATGTACGACTTAAACACCATTATCAAAGACTTAGGCAATGATTTGTACGAAATCAGTTGCTATCCTGCGGTTTGTTTTATGTTTAGCATTGATAAATACTTGCCTGTGGGCAAGGTAGTAAGTGCAGGACAGGAATTAGCCTTTTGCACGACTGAAGAACTGTGGTTTGATATCTCAGTAGATTTTGATTGCATAATCATCAAAGTAAACCAAGATTTTATAGATTATACCAAACAAAACGAAGGCAAATCTTTTAGATATAGCCCTTTTGAGCAAACAGATTGGATTTATGTAGTTCAGAAAATAAAATCATAAAACTATGACAGAAGAAAGAATAAAATGGATTTTGGAACTCATCAAAAAATATGATTCCCATAATTACGGCGAAGCCACATGTGGCTCTGCTGATGTGTGGGGTGGCTCTACGGCTTGGGGCTATGAAATTACCTACAATCCACAAACCCAAATGTATCTTTGGGAAGATACAGAGGATATTGGAGGAGGATTTAATACGGTGGATTCTTTCCAACTTTCGGAGGCGCAAGTGATAGAAAAATTGCGGGAAATACAGAAATCTTAAAAAATTATGACAGAAGAACGCATAATCGAAATTTTGGATATGCTCAAAAACCATGCTACACACAACTATTGGGAGGTTTTTTCAACAAACACTGATGTTTGGGGCTGCGATTTGCCTTGGGGCTATAACGTTACTTATCTACCACAAACCCAAATATACTTTTGGCAAGATACAGAAGATGTAGGTTTTGGGGCAATCCCTGTGACTTCTTCTGAAATTTCTGAAAAAGAATTGATAGAAAAATTGCGAAAAATACAGAAAAATTAAAAACTATGACTGCCGAAGAAATAAAACACACTTTAGACATTTTGCACAAACAAAAGATTGCAGAAAAAATAAAATGGATTGTTGATAATTTGCACAGTATAGAAAACTATACTTATTTTGGTCTTCGTTGTTACATTACTTACAATCCAAAAACGAATATGTACGCTTGGAGAGACTATATTGATAATGGTTTCATTGGTAAATATAGTCATGCTTTTGAAATGTCAGAAGCAGATTTTATAACAAAATTAAATACCGAATATAAA
Source organism: Bacteroidia bacterium (assembly GCA_046160275.1). Lineage (GTDB taxonomy): Bacteria > Bacteroidota > Bacteroidia > J057 > J057 > JBJXHA01. Next base: position 2,739 of record JBJXHA010000471.1, read on the forward strand.
AAATTTGAAACTATGATTGCCGAAGATATACAACATATATTGGATACTTTGCACAATAGCGAGGAACATAAATATTCCCGTTTTGGAGAGCAATGGGGTCATTCTTGGTGTGGCTATACAACAGAGGGTTACGAAGTTATCTACTATCCGCAAACAAATTCCTACACTTGGGAAGATATTGCTGACCTTGATTATGCAGGTATAAGGCGTTTTGATGCTTTTGAAATTTCGGAAGCGGACTTAGTAACGAATATAATTACAAATAATTATACAATCTAAAAAATAAAAACAAATGACCCCAGAAAAAATACAACATATTTTGGATACTTTGCACAATAGTGAAGACCATACTTCTTGGGATTTTGATAAATCTTCAGGCGACCCTTGGAACGGCTATACACGCAATGGCTATGAAATCACCTATTACCCAGAAACGAATACCTACACTTGGCGAAATACTTTTGATAATGGTTTCACGAATATAGAATATGATGATGCTTTTGAAATTTCAGAAGTAGATTTGATAGCAAGATTAGAAAAACTAAATTATACAATCTAAAAAGTATGAAACAAGAATTTATTGATTATGAA